>SXHE01000313.1 GCA_005773755.1 Planctomycetia bacterium | reverse complement strand
CCCCCAGCGGATCGCGGGTCGCATAATAATAAGCGTTGCAGGCCTCCATATAGGCCTCGACGCTAAGCGGCCCGTCGCTGCGCAGCCGCTCCATCAAGGCCCGCGCGAAGGGCGTCAGGCGACGCTCTCCTGCCCGGCGAAGCTTTCGCACTCCTACGCACAGGTTCGCGCGCCTTGCGGATTTCTTTGGACTTTTCTTTCCCGATGGCGAGAGGCGGCGTAAGCCCCTTGCCCGAAGTCGTGGCGTTACCGCATAATAGCCGCATCCTTCCTTCGTGCATCCCTTCCACAAGGACACACTTCCATGTCACGGACGCTACTCGCGCTCGCCGCGCTCGTTGCCCTGTCCGGCCCGGTTCAGGCCCAGAAGCCGTTCGACGATCCCGTTGTGGAGCGGATGCGGAAGGACATCTTCTTTCTCGCCGGGCCGGAGTGCGAGGGGCGCGGGGTCGAGACGAAGGGCATCCAGAAGGCCGCGGACCACATCGCGGCGGCGTTCCAAAAGGCCGGGTTGAAGCCGGCCATGAAGGACGGCACCTACTTCCAGCCGTTCGACACGCTGCTCGACCCGGCCCCGACCGCCGGCACGCTCGTGTTCCTCGAAGGCGACAAGAAGACCCCGACCAAACTCGGCACCGACCTCGCCGTGATGGGTTTCACCCGCGCCACCATGAAGGCCAGTGGCGGGCTGGTGTTCGCCGGCTACGGCATCACCGCGCCGAAGCTCAAGTACGACGACGACGAGGGGCTGTACGTGGAGGGCCAAGTGGTCGTGATCCTGCGCCGCACCCCGCGGTACGGCGCGAAGGGCGACAAGCGGTTCGACACCACGCTCCCCGACGGGCAGGACAGTTCGCACGCGGCGTTCACGGCGAAGATCGCGCTCGCGCAGACGAACAAGGCCGCGGCCCTCATCATCGTGAACGACAGCACCGCGGCGACCGGCAACCTCGACCCGCTGCCGGTCTTCCGCGAGCACCTCTTCGGCGCGCCCGCATCCAAGATTCCCGTGTTCATGGTCAAGCGCGAGACGGTCAGCGACCTGTTCAAGGGCGCGGGGCACAAGACGTTGAAGGAACTCGAAGCCGCGATCAACAACCAGCTCAAGCCGCAGTCGTTCGAACTGAAGGGCGTCACCGCGGACGCGGTCGCCACGATCAAGCGGCCCGCGATCCCGTCCAAGAACGTGGTCGGCGTGCTCGAAGGGGCCGGGCCGCTGAAGGACGAGACCGTCGTGATCGGCGCGCACTACGACCACGTCGGCTACGGCACCCGCAACAGCGCCGGCGGCGCGACCGCCAGCGGCAAGGTTCACTACGGGGCCGACGACAACGCCAGCGGCACCACGGGCGTGATCGAACTGGCCCGCCGGTTCGGGGCCATGAAGGACCGGCAGGGCCGGCGCATCGTGTTCATCACCTTCAGCGGCGAGGAGGACGGGCTGCAAGGCTCGCAGTTCTACTGCAAGGAGCCGCTGTTCCCGCTCAACAAGACCGCCGCCATGATTAACATGGACATGATCGGCCGCACCAAGCCGGTTCATGTGGACTGGCTCGGCCTGTTCCCCAAGAAGGACAAGCTCGTCGTTTACGGCACCGGCACCGGGGACGGGTTCGAGAAACTGACCGAAGAGACCGCGAAGAAGGCCGACTTCCGCCTGTTCAAGGTCGCGGCCAGCGCCGGCAACAGCGACAACCACTCGTTCTACCTGAAGAAGATCCCGGTCCTGTTCCTGTTCACCGGGCTGCACGGCGAGTACCACCGGCCGACCGACACGCCGGAGACCATCGACGTGCCCGGCATGAAGCGGGTCGCGGACGTGGTCGAGCAGATGGCGCTGAACCTGACGACGCGCGAGACCGCCCCGAAGTACGCGGTGGTGACGAGCGGCGCGCCCGCGGACCCGACGCGGCCCGCGCCGCCGCAGCCGAAGGGACCGACCGGCCCGCGGCTCGGCATCCTGCCCAACTACGCCTTCGAGGGCACCGGGGTGCTGCTGGAGGGCGTGGTGATGGGCGGCGCGGCGGAGAAGGCCGGGCTGAAGGACGGCGACATCATCATCGAGATCGCCGGCGTCGCGACCCCGGACCTCGGCACCTACATGAGCGCGATGGGCGGCCAGAAGCTCGGCACCTCGATCAACATCGTCGTCGAGCGCAAGGGCAAAAAGCTCACCCTGAAAGCCGACCTCAAGTAATTCAATGGCCCGCAGATGACGCAGAGAAGACGCAGACGAAATCCGATAAAGACAGAGGGCAAAAAAGGCAGAAGAGTTTGACAGGATGAACGGGATGTACAGAGATGTAAAGACCGAGCGGACTTCGCTCTGCATCCTGTATTCATCCTGTCGATCCTGTCAAAAATGCCTTTCTGCCTTCATCGGATTTCGTCTGCGTCTTCTCTGCGCCATCTGCGGGCCAATCTTCACTGGAGCAACCTGTGGACCTTCCGCGCGTGCAACTCGTTCGGCAGATCGTCGCGCACCCGCCCGTGGGCGATGTGGTCGCGGAGGTGCGCCGGCAGTGGCTCACCTCGAAGACCGCGGCGCGCATCAAACCGGGCATGAAGATCGCCGTCGGGGTGGGAAGCCGCGGCATCGCCAACATCCTCCCCATCGCGAGGGCCACCGTCGGCGCGCTCGCCGAACTCGGCGCGAAGCCGTTCGTCGTCGCCGCGATGGGGTCGCACGGCGGGGCCGTTTCCGAAGGGCAGCGCGAGCTGCTCGCCAGCTACCACATCGACGAGGCGCACCTGGGCGTGCCCGTCGTCACCGACATGGACGCCGCGAACATCGGGCTGAACTCGTGGGGCCAGCCGGTCTGGTGGGACAAGAACGCCCTCGCCGCCGACGGCGTCGTGACCGTGTCGCGCGTGAAGCCGCACACCGACTTCCGCGGCACCTTCGAGAGCGGCATCCTCAAGATGCTCGTGATCGGCCTGGGCAAGCAGCGCGGCGCGGACCAGATTCACAGCTTCGGCACCCGCGGCCTGCGCGACATGATCCCGGAATCGGGCAAGGTGATCCTGGCAAAGACGCCGTTCCTCGGCGGCCTCGCGGTGTTGGAGAACGCGAAGGAAGAAACCGCGCACCTCGAAGTCGTCGACCGCGACGACCTGTACGCCCGCGAGCCGGAACTGCTGAAGCGCGCCGCGGGCATGATGGGCCGGCTGCCGTTCAAGGGGTGCGACGTGCTGCTGATCGGCGAGAGCGGCAAGAACTACTCCGGGGCCGGGATGGACCCGAACGTGATCGGCCGGATGCTGGTGGAAGCGACGCCCGAAGCCGAGACGAACGATCCGCGCATCGTCCGCATCGCGGTGCTCGATGTGTCCGTGGAGAGCCACGGCAACGCCACCGGCATCGGCCTCGCCGACATCACCACGACCCGCGCGATTGCCTCAATCGACATGGTGCCGTTCCGCATGAACAACTTCACGGCCCGGTCGCTGTGGCGGAGCAAGATTCCGTTCAGCTTCGACACCGACCGCGAGGTGATCGAGCAGTGCATCCAGACGTGCTGGCAGCCGGAGTTCGACAAGGTGAAGTTCTGCGCGATCCCGAACACGCTGGAAGTCGCGGAGCTGTGGGTGTCCGCGCCGCTGGCCGCGGACCTGACGGGCAACCCGCACGTCGAGTTCGTCGGCGACCCGATCCCGCTACCCTTCGACGCGACCGGCAACTTGGTGCAAGAGGCGCTGTTCCCGCACAGCGTCCGCGGCAAAAGGGCCAACGGCCACGGGTAGTGCCCTGCACCGCGAGAGGGTATCCACATGAACCCCGAACAGGTTCTCGCCGCGCTCGCGGAGATGTACGCGAGTTGTGTCACATACCGCGACCGCGGCAAAGTCACGACGACGTGGTTTCGTAAGGGCGAACCAAACCGCACGACCGCCAAGCCGTTTGAGACGGCGTTCATCCGGCCTGACCGGTTCCGGTTCGAGTTCCGCGACCGCTTCGTCGAAGAGGATCCGTGGCACCGGTATCTCGTTTGGGCCAACGGCAAAGACGTGAGAACGTGGTGGGAGTTGGAACCCGCTGCCGAGGTGCGGGAGTCGCTATCGCTCGCCCTAGCGGGGGCTACGGGCATATCGGGAGGGGCGGCCCACACGATTCCGAACTTGATGATGCCGGAGGAAATCGGCGGGCGCACGCTGACGGATTTGGTCGAGGTTACCTCGCTCCCCGACGCCGACATCGGCGACGTTTCGTGTTACCGGATCCAGGGTCGCCCGCGTGCGATACCAGACGACGACGAGTTCCGGCGCGTGCGTGAGGAGTTCTTTCGCACGACCGGGGTGCAGTTGCCCCCGCCCGTTAGCCAATACGAGCCGATAACGATCTGGATCGACCGCGGCGCGCTTCTGGTCCGACGGATCGAGGATTATCACGTCGGAACGGCAAGCGAACAGATCACCGACTACGAACCGGAGAGTGGGACGATGATTCCCGAAGAGGAACTTCGGTTTGCCCCGTTGGTGTAACGCCCGCTGTGGTTCTCGCGCGGGCCGCTCGATCACCCGACCCGGACGCGCGGGCGGGGCGCGGTCAGAACCGCGAACGCCAGCACCGAGCCGGGCGCGAGCACATCGTCGAAGCCGCGCCGGTCGAGATCGCCGGTCGCGAACAAGGGGTTGGCGGTCGGGAACGCCACAAGCGTCGGACCGGCGTACCCCGGAAACGGATCGAGCGGGCACGTCGGCGCGGCGCTCGCTTCGGGCCGAACGGCCGGGCGCTTCGGGCGGCTCAAGGGCTCCGTCATGTGCTACTCCCGTGGCGACCGCGACCCACCTCCGACGGTCCTCATCGGGCAGTCGGCGCGAGAAGCTGGTACGGCCATCTAGGACCGTTGAGACGGGGCCGCAACCGCGCGGCGCGCGGAAAGTCCTCGCGTTCGTGCCGTTCCGCGCCAGATTCGGCGGCGGGCCGCAAGACTACGCCGGGGCCACAACTTTCGTTGCGACCCGATTCTGTTTCCCGCCTTGCCCACGCCCCCACCCCTTCGCATCCAGTACAACCGGCAAGTCCGCCACCTCGCACAACCCGAATCGCGCCGGGCGCACCTAAGTCCCCTCGGTCGGCAATTTTTACAACGTAGAATCGGAAGGCAGGTTCCCCGTTGAGCGGAGGTCGTATCCATGCGTCGCCGAATGCTGCTCCTCACCTCCGTCGCGGTGCTGGTCGCGTTTGCCGGCTGCCGGCACCGGTGTCACAAGCTCCGCAAAGACGACTGCTGCCCCGCGCCCGGCGTGGGCACGCGGAACCCGGCGCTGCTGCCGCCGACCGGCCTGCCCACCACGCCCGGCGGCGCGCCGTCGGTGTTGCCGCCCGGCGGGAGCAACTACCTGCCGCCGTCACCCGCGCCGAAGCCCGGCGGCGGGCCGGACGTGCTGTTCCCCGACCCGCTGCCGCCCGGCGCGCACTCGCACTCGTCGCGTCCCGTTCAGCCCAACAAGCCCGCCGTCCTCAGCGGACCTGTGAAGCCCGCGACCGCCGAACCGCAGCGGGCCGCGGCCGGCCTGCCCGGTTACACGAAGGTGAAGGACGGGTTGTTCGCCGGGCAGAAGCCGACGCTCGACGGGTTCGACTCGCTCAAGAGCGCGGGCTTCCGCACCGTGATCTACCTGCACGCGCCCGGCGCGGACGTGGCCGCGGTAAAAGACGTGGCGACGACGCGCGACCTGAACTTCCTCGCTATCGAGACGACGCCGGAAACGCTGGCCGAGGCGAGCGCGAAGTTCGACCGCGCCGCCGGCGACCGGCTCAACCGCCCGGCGTACGTGTTCGCGGACGACGGCGCGCGGGCCGGGGCCCTGTGGTATTTGCACTTCCGCAACGACGCGCAAGGCGACGACGTGGCCCGGCTCCGGGCGAAGGCGCTCGGCCTCAGCGATCAAACCGAAGAGGGCAAGGCGTTCGCGCCGGCCGTCGAGAAGGTGCTGGAAGCGAAGTGACCGGCGCGCCGCCGGGCCGGGGTTGACCGCCACCGCACGCTCCGGTATGCGGCACGGACAACTTCCTCAAACCGGCGTGCGATACCGATGCGGCGGGCGTGGTGGGCCATCGTTGGGTGCGCGGCGTGTGCGGCGGCCGTCGGGTGTTTCACCCGGCCCGATCGCCCGCCCGTCAATTCGGGCGGCCCGGTCGTCCGGTCGCTCGCGCCCGTCGTTCAGACGGAAGGCGTGGTTCTCGAATCGGTCATTCTCGAACGTCCCGTCGGCGACCGGTTCCTCAACCGTGACCTGTGGGCCGACGCGCTCCCGGTTGGCACCCAGGAAGCCCGCGTGCTGTTCAGCGAGAACGGGCTGAAAGCCGGCGTGCTGGCCGGCGCGCTCCCGCCCCAATTCCAGGCCATTCTCGAATCGGACGCGGAAGCCATCAGCGCGCGGCGCATGACCTTCGGGATGCGCAAAGACGAGGTGCTGCCCACCAGCGGGGCGCAGACCCGGTGCGAGTTCCAGCTCCTCACGGACCTCGCCGGGAAGCGGTCCGCGGTGGTGTTCGAGCAGACCCGGTGCGGGGTCCAGGTGCGCCCGGAAGCGGCGGGCCACACGCGGGTGAAGGTGACGTGCGAGCCGCAGATCCAGTACGGCGAGCGCCGGACGTGGCTGCGCCCGTCGGAAGACGGCACCGGGTTCGTGAAGCACGAAGAGATCCCGTTGGCGCGGTACCCCGCGCTGGCGTTCGACACGGCCCTCGGGCCCAACGAGTACCTGCTCATCGGCTGGGACGTGACGCAACCGGACACGCTGGGCGAGGCGCTGTTCGCGGTCCGCGCGAAGGGGACGCCACACCAGCGGGTGCTGGTGATCCGCGCGCGCCAGGCGAACCCCGGCCCCGCGCCGGACCTGCCCCCTCTCGGCGGCACCCGCCGCCCCTCCATCGCGGCCGAAGCCGGCCGCCCGACGCGCTGAGGCGAACTCCGCCCGCAAGAGCGGGGGTGACTGCGGTTCGCCTCACCCACCGCCCTTGCGGGCGGGGTTCGCCTTGCGGCGGAGCCACGCGCCGACGCTCTTCTCGCGGCTGCCGAGCAGAACGTAGACCAGCCCGAACATCAGCGGCGGGCCGGCCCAGACGATCAGCTCTTTGGGCGGGAACTTCGCGGCGGAACCGGCGTCGGCGATCACCTGCATGGTCGGTTTGCCGACGAGCAGTTGACCGATCAAGACGCCGACCGCAACCAGCAGCACGAACACCGCGAAGTCGGCGAGGACCGGGAGCAGCGTCGCTTCCCTCCGCGGTTGGGGCGGGGCTTCCGCGACCGGGTTGCGCCGGGCCTTAGGCGGCGCGGGCGGCGCGGCTTTGGGAAGCAGGTCGAGGTTGATGTCGGGCGTCGAGGCCGGCGGCTCGGGCGGCGCGTTGGGGTCCACTGGGCGCGGCCGGTTGGCGTCGCTCAACCCGGCCGGGCGCGCGCGGGCCGCGTCACTGAGGCTGGCCGCGGTCGGCCCCCCCACGTTAAAGTCGATGTCCGGCGTCGAGTCCGGCTTGGAAATCAGCACGTCGTCGTCGCTCGGTTGGTCGTCGAGCGACGGCACCGGCTTGGCCGGTGGCACGGCGGCGGGTTTGGGTGCGGGCGGCTTCGCAACCGGCACACTCGGTTTCGGCGCGGGCGGCCTCGGCACTACGACCGGTGGCGGAGGCGGCGCAGGGAGCGGCAGGGGGGGCGCTTCGGAGCGCTCGGGCGGGGTGATGCGCTGTCCGCACTGTTTGCACACGAGCGGCAGTTTCGCCAGTGCGTCGGGCACTTCGTAAGGGCGTGCGCAGTTCGGACAGTTGAACCGGATCACGCGCGGGCCTCGCGGTTCGGGGCGCGTCGCTCGACCTGTGGGCGACAATTCCAACTGTCCCGATCATACCGAATCGGACGGGTCCGGGGAGTGGGCGAACCCGCGGAGTTCGCCCGCGCGGGCGCGGCGCGCCCGCACAACCCGCCTTCCGCGGACCCAGGAGGCGACACCCGCTCTTGTGCTCCCCGGAACCGCGAGGCCCGCGCCCCGCGTCACTTCTGCTCGATCCGGTACAGCGCCTTCTCGGTGCGGAGCAGCAGGGCGTTGCCGTCCACGCCGTAGCTCGCGAGCGATTTCTCGTTCAGCTTGTTCGTCGCCACCGGGTCGTAGGCGACGCCCGGCTTGAACACGGTCGCGGTGCCGGCCTCGTCCAACAGGTAGATCAGCCCGCCGGCGTACATCGGCGACGCGGAGTACGCCTTCCCGACGCGCTCGTTCCACCGCTCCACACCGGTCTTCGCGTCCAGACAGCTCAGGATGCCGTTGTCCGACACGAGGTACAGGGCGTCGCCCACCACCAGCGGCGACGGGTTCAGCGGGGCGTTCTTCTTCACCGTGAACGCGACGTGCGTTTCGGTCACGTTCCCCTTGCCGTCCGGCTTGATCGCGATCAGGTTCGCGGTGTTGTAGCCCGTGCACACGTACACCAGCCCGTGCGCGAACACCGGCCGCGGAACCACCGAGTACCCGCTGCCGTACGTCACGCGCCAGATTTCTTTCCCGGTCACGGGATCGAGCGCCATCACGGTGCCGCTGCCGGCCGAGATGAGTTGCTCCTGGTCCTTCACCTTGATCACGAGCGGCGTGCTGAACGAGAACGGCGCGGCCCCGGTCTTGTTCTCGCGCGGGGTCTGCCACGCGACCTTGCCGCTGGCCTTGTCGAGGGCGACCACCAACTGCTTGTCGGTGCCGTCGATGCTGAAGATCAGGTGCTTGCCGTGGACAATCGGCGAGCCGCCGTTGCCGTGCTGCGGCTTGTAGCTCAGTTCTTGCTTCGCCCACACGACGGAGCCGTCCTTCGCCTTCAGGCACGCGGTGCCCATGTGCCCGAAGTGGACGTACACGTTGCCGTCCTCGATGATCGCGGTCGGGCTGGCGTGGCTGTTCTTGGTGTGGGGCTTCGGCGCGCTGGCGTCCTGCTTGAACACCTCCTTGTCCCACTCGATGGTGCCCGTCTTGGCGTCGAGGCAGAGCACGCGAAGCGACTGACCGCCGCTCTGCGGCACGGCCGCCGTCAGGTAAATCTTCCCGCCGACGACCGCGGGCGACGACCACCCACCCGGCAGTTCCTTGCGCCACGTCACGTTCTTCTTCGCGTCCCACTCGGTCGCGAGTTTGGCGTCGGAGTGCCCCTGGCCGTCCGGCCCGCGGAACTGGAACCAGTCCGCCGCGGGAAGTGCGGGTGCGAGTGCGAGGGTGAGGAACGAACCAAGAACGAAGCGGTGCATGTGCGAAGGCTCCAGCGGAGGGGGGATTGGCAGGAGGAACGAACACCAATTTACGGCGAACCGGGCGGCGGGTCTTTCGGAAAGTTGCCGTCTTGCGCCACGGGAGTCGGGGCGGGCGACTTCGCGGCACGGGAGAACGCGCCCGCGATCACGCCGAACGCGATCACGAGCGCGCCGGTCGCCAGTGTCAACCCGGCACCAACTTTCGCGTCGGGAATCGCCGCTTCGGGCAGGTGCCAGTCCGGGTTACCGCCCGCGACCCGCACCGGTAGCGGCGCGCCGGCGCGGGTCGCGTCGCTCGTGTCCTTCGGCACCGTGGCCCAACCACCCGTGTACCGTGCGCCGTCGTGCTCGAAGGCGTACTTCACCTTGTATCGGGTGCGCCCGCGCGCAACGGAGGTGTCCCATCCCGTCGCGCGCCCCTGGACCGTCGGGCCGGCCGCGATCTTCCGGTATTTGTACAACTCGTACCCGCCGAACGCGAACGCGCTGGTCCCGATCACGAGCGCGAGCGCGATCCCCGCGTTCTTCTTCGTCCGGCTCACGTCGGCCATGTCACGCTCCGCGGCGCACGTGGGCCACCAGTTCGTACCCGCCGATCAGTTTATCCAGTTCCGGGGCCAGCGCGGTGTAGGTGGCGTCGTCCGTCACCAGCGTGACCTCGACGCGATCCGGTTCGCTCGCGGGCGGCAGCGGGGTCAGCGGGGCCGGCTCGAACCGCAGCGTCGCCAGGGTGCTCGCGCTGAACCCGGTGAGCGCGAGTTCCGGGAGCGGTTCCAGTTCGCCGAGCAGCTCCGCGAGCCTCGTCGGGTCGTAGCGGCTCTGGGCTTCCTGGTTGTTGAGTACCACGTTCAGCGCCTTCTCGCGCGCGTCCGAGAGGCGCACGACGGACACCGACACCTCGGTGTAGCCCAACTCCGCGAGGACGCGCAGCCGCGCGTGTCCGCCGACGATGTGCCCGGTCAGCTCGTTCCACACGAGCGGTTCCACCAGCCCGAACTCGGCGAGGCTGGCTTTCAGCTTGCGGTACGCGGGCGAGGTCGGTGCGAGCACCCGCCGCGGGTTGTACGGGGCCGGCTTCAAGTCGGCGATGGGCAACGCGCGCACTTCGAGCGGTGACATGGGAGGCTCCGCGAAGGGGAGGATTGAAGTGATCGCCCGTATATAATAGTGGGCGAGTGTTTCGCAAAAGTCAAACGACTTGGGGCAGAAAAAGGAACTTGTTTCAATGCCCAATGACCCACTAATGACCAAGGAATGACGAAGACCAAACACCAAATGACAAAGGAAGAGGGCTGCTAGGCGCTGTCTTCCTTTGTCATTCGACATTTGCCATTTGAGCTTCCTTGGTCATTGGTGGGTCATTGCAAATTGGTCATTGGTCAAACCCCCTCCGCGATCTCCTTGAGCAACACGCGGGCGGCCTTGAACGCGGTGCGCACGCTCATCACACGGCCCTCGATCTGGTCCGCCGTGAACGGCCGCACCGGGTCCGCCTTCGGTAGCCCGGCCAGTTCCAGCGTGAGCGGCAGGAGCTTCATGAACTCCGTCATCCGCCCCTGCTTCAGTTCGTTGCTAACGGGTTGCTGCTGCTGGTCCACGGTACACCTTCGGCCGCGCGGCCCTGACGTGAGGGATCGAACCGGGTTTCAGCCTACCGCGGCGCGGGCCGCTTCGCCAGTCCCCGCCGCTTGACAGTGCCCGAACTCGCCCCGGTCCGCTCGAAAGCCCCGAACTTGAACCCGAGTCGCGAGAATCTTCGATTCGACCGGCAGACTGGCTAAATTCTTCCACCGCGCCCGTCGATGGTTGGGAAGACGCCTCCGAGTCGAGGGGACGCGCACCGTTCGCGGCGCGCATTCGGGGGCGTTGTGGTTGGCGGTGGGGGAGTGCTATGAGCCGGAAGTGGATCAAGCGGGCGCTCGCCGGGGTTCTGACCCTGTCCGCCGCGGGCGGGTGCAAGCAGCAACTGTTCATGGAACCCGGCGACTACAAGGATTCCATCAGCAACGTGAAGATCCCGAGCAGCCTGGAGACGAACCCGCACGGCCCGGTCGCCCCGGGCCTGCACGACAAGATGGGCGAACCCGTCACGGTACTCGATTTCGTCCGCCCGCCGCGGCACATGACGCTTCGCGAGTGCGTCGCGCTGTCGCTCGAGCAGGGCAACGTCGGCGGCCAGTCGCCCCAGCAGTTCGGGTTCAAGAACGACACCATCGACTCGTTCACCGGGCGCAGCGTCGGCGGCACCGACGCGATCCGCGCGTTCGCCATCGACCCGGCCGTTGCCCAGACCGAGATCGAGCGGTCGCTGAGCCGGTTCGATACGCGCTGGGTGACGCAGATGGAATGGGGCAAGGTGGATCAGCCGACCCCGGCCCAGTTCCTCTCGTTCCAGAACGCCCGCGACACGGCCCGCCTCAGCAGCACGCTGGTCAAGCCGCTGCCGACCGGCGGCGTGGTGGGGATCACCGCCAGTACCGACTACTCGAAGTTCGACCAGCGGGCCGCGAATCAGACGCAGCTCGTGAACCCGAACTACACGCCGCGGCTGGCGATCGGCATCGAGCAGCCGCTGTTGCGGATGTTCGGCGTCGAGGTGAACCAGATCGCCGGCACGCACCCGTACAACGAGGGCAACCAGTTGCCCGGCGTGCTCGCGGGGCTGCGCTCGGCCGGCGGCATCGGCACCGAAGGCATCCTCATCACCCGCATCCGGCTCGATCAGGCGAAGGCCGACTTCGAGACCAAAGTCAACTTCATGCTGGTGAACGTGGAGGCCGCGTACTGGAACCTGTACGCCTCGTACTACAACCTGTACGCGCAGGAAGAGGGCTTGCGGCAGGCGTTCGAGGGCTACCGGTTCATCTACATTCGCGTCATCAACGGCAGCGACCCGCCCCAGCGACTCGATCAGATTCAGGCCCAGTTCCACCGGTTCCAGCGCCAGGTGTATCAGGCCCGCGGGCAGGTGCTCGAGAGCGAGCGCCAGTTGCGCGGGCTGCTCGGGTTGCGTTCGGACGACGGCGCGCGTCTGGTGCCCATCGACGAGCCGAACCTCGCGCCGTACAAGCCGGACTTCCACGAGGCCGCCAACGACGCCATCACGCTCCGCCCGGAGCTGATGTTGGCCCGGCAGGACCTCATGTTCCGCAGCCTCGACCTGCGCCTGCAGAAGAACCTGCGCCGGCCCGACCTGCGCGGGTACATGAGCTACGACGTCGCCGGCCTCGGCACCCGCATCGGCGGGGCCACCGAGGACATCGGGGCGAACGGCGCGCCCACGCCCGGCAACGCCTACGGCAGCTTCATCGACAACCGGTTCAACAGTTGGACCCTCGGGTTCCGCCTCGACATGCCACTGGGCTTCCGCGACGCCAACGGCTTGGTGCGGGCCGCGCAGTTGAACATGACCAAGAGCTACGTTCAGTTGCGCGACGCCGAACTGAAGACGGTCGAGTACCTCGCGGGGCAGTACCGCCGGGTGATCCAGTCGCACGCGGAAATCGCCCCTGCCCGCGCCGAGCGCGAGGCGCTCCAGAAGTTCATCGCCCGCATCCGCGAGCGCATCCGCATCGGCTCGTACACGCAGGACGAGTTCCTGAACCTGATTACGGTTCAGCAGCAGCTCGCGGCGGCCATCGCCGCGGAGTCGCAGGCCATCTCGAACTACAACATCGCGCTGGCGTCGTTCGAGTTCGCGAAGGGCACGATCCAGCAGTACAACAACGTGTCGATCGGCGAGGGCGCGCTGCCGCCGTGGGTGCAGAAGCGGGCCGCGGACCACATCCGCGAGCGGACCGAGGCCGCGATCAAGCTGCGCGAGGCCCCGGCCCAGCCGGTGACCCCGTCCGCGGGCGGGCACCCGGTGGCTCCGGCTGTCGGCACCAACTCGCTGCTCAAGCTGCCGGCGTTCGCGGAGAAGCGCGACCCGCTGCCGGAGCTACCGGCCCCGCGCCCCGGCGACCCGAAAGAGCTGAAAGACCCGAAGGTGGGCGGTGGCGGCGCGGTCCGCCCCTGGCCCGGCACGCCGGGCATCGGTCAGCCGCTCGACACCGACCCGCGCCCGCTGCCGACCGGCCTTCCCGGTGGCGTACCGGCCGGCGGAGTGCCGGCGGGCGGCGCGGACCCGACCTTCACCCCGAACGGAACCGTGACGCTGCCGGCAAAGCCGATCGGCACGAAGCCGTACACCGGCACGCCGGAACCGCTGCCGACCGGCACATCGGGCAACATCTTCGTGCCGGGCGGCACCGTGACACTGCCGCCCCCGCCGAAGCCGCTGTCGGGCGGGACCAACACCGTGCCGCCCTTCACCGCGATCCCTCCGACCGGAACGCCCGGCGGATCGGGCGGCGATTTCGTGCCGGACGGCCGCGTGACGCTGCCGAAGCGGACGGGCGAGCCGATCTGGGGACCGGGCGGAGCGCCCGCGCCGGCCCCCGTACCGTTGCCGCCGGCGACCGGGTTCGCGCCGCCGCCGTCGGTGGCCCCGCTCCCGCCGATCATTCCGCCCACGCTGCCGTAGCGCGGCTTCGCGAAACGTGCAACACCTGAACGAGCCGCGACCGCGAGTAGAGAGGCGAAAGCCCCTCACTCGCGGTCGCGGCTCGTTGATAAGTGCCCGTCAGAACGGTGTCTCTTCCGCGTCCCCGAAGAGGCTGGGGCCGCTGATTTGCGGCTTCAGCTTGGGCTTGCGCCGCGGGGCTTCGGGCGGCAGGGTGAGTTTGCCGTTCGCGGTCGGCGGGGCGGCGCTCACGGGCAATTCGTGCTGCTTCTCCAGCGATTCCAGAACCGCGGTCGCGCGGGCGAGCACCGTTTCCGGCACGCCGGCCAGTCGCGCGACGTGGATGCCGTAGCTGCGCTCCGCGCTGCCCGGCGCGATCTTGTGCAGGAAGATGATTTCCGTGTCCAGTTCGCGCACGAGCACGTTGTAGTTCCGCAGTCGCGGCAGGCCGGTCGCGAGCTGCGCGAGTTCGTGGTAGTGCGTCGCGAACAGCGCGCGGCACCCGCAGTTGTGCAGGTACTCGGTCATCGCCCACGCCAGCGAGACGCCGTCGTAGGTGCTGGT
>SXHE01000312.1 GCA_005773755.1 Planctomycetia bacterium | reverse complement strand
GGTGCCGCGCCCGGCGCGGCCGTTCGTGCCGTATGTGCCGGCCATCGGGCCGAAGCTGCGCGTGCTGCTGCTGATCGTGTTCGCGCTGTTCGCGGTCCTCGGCGCGACCGGTATCTACCTCGGCGCGGTCTCGCTGCTGAACTACGCGCAGTCCCCGCGCAGTTACACGACCGAGTTCGCGACGTGGGTGTTCCTCGCGCACCTCGCGATCGGTGTTCTGGGCACGGTGCCGTTCGTCGCGTTCGGCGCGTACCACTGGGCCACCGCGCGCAAGCGGCCCAATCGCCGCGCGGTGCGGCTCGGCATCATCCTGTTCGCCGTGGGCTTCCTGGTCTGTCTGACCGGGTTCGCGCTGATTCCGTTTGAAGACCTGCCACGGATGCCGACCGGTTCCGTGGGCCGCACGGTCGTGTACTGGCTGCACATCGTGCTGCCCGCGGGCGCGGTGTGGGCGTACATCGCGCACCGCCGGGCCGGGCCGCGGATCAAGTGGCGGCTGGCGAAGGTGTGGGGCGCGGGCGTCGGCATCTTCACCATCGGTATGGTGTCGATGCACGCGCAAAGCCCGAACAAGTGGTTCCGCGAGGGGCCGAAGGAGGGCGCGAAGTACTTCGAGCCGTCCATGACCCGCACCGCGGACGGCAAGTTCATCAACGCCGACGTGATGATGATGGACGCCTACTGCGCCAAGTGCCACCAGGACGTGGCGAACGACCACTTCCACAGCGCCCACAAGTTCAGCTCGTTCAACAACCCGGCGTACCTGTTCAGCGTCCGCGAGACGCGCAAGAACGGCATGGACAAGGCCGGCAGCGTGAAGTCGTCGCGCTGGTGCGCCGGGTGCCACGACCCGGTGCCGTTCCTCAGCGGCGCGTTCGACGACCCGAACTTCGACGACGTGAACCACAAGACCGCGCACGCCGGCATCACCTGCACCGTGTGCCACGCGATGACGCACGTGAACGGCACGTTCGGCAACGGCGCGTACACCCTCGAAGAGCCGGCGCACTACCCGTTCGCCCGCAGCGAGAGCAAGTCGCTCCAGTGGATCAACCAGCAGCTCGTGAAGGCGAAGCCGGACTTCCACAAGCAGACGTTCCTGAAGCCGTTCCACAAGTCCGCGGAGTTCTGCGCGACGTGCCACAAGGTGTCGCTGCCGGTCGAACTGAACCAGTACAAGGAGTTCCTCCGCGGGCAGAACCACTACGACACGTACCTGCTCAGCGGTGTGTCGGGGCACGGCACCCGCAGCTTCTACTACCCGGCGCAGGCCAAGCACAACTGCGCCGAGTGCCACATGCCGCTGAAGCCGAGCAACGACTTCGGCGCGAAAGACTTCGACAAGAGCGGCACGCGCACGGTCCACAACCACCGGTTCCCCGGCGCGAACACCGGGCTGTTCGAGTTGCTCAAGAGCGACCCGCGGTTCGCGCAGCACGCGACCGAGTTCCAGAAGACCGTGGACATGCACACGGACTTCCTGAAGGGCACCGCGGCCGACGGCAGCGACAAGAAGGTGCGGATCGACATCTTCGGACTGAAGCCGGGCACGCTCGACACCGCGGGCCTCGTGCAACTGCGCCCGGAGTTGCCGGCGCTCCAGCCGGGCAAGACGTATATCGTCGAGGTCGTGGTCCGCACCCTGAACCTGGGGCACCCGCTCACGCAGGGCACGGTCGATTCGAACGAATTGTGGGTGGACTTCCGCGCCACGGCGGGCGGCGTGGAGATCGCGCGCAACGGCGCGGTCGCGAAGCCCGACGAGAGCGGCGAGGTGGACCGCTGGTCGCACTTCATCAACGTCCACATGCTGGACCGCGAGGGGAACCGCATCAACCGGCGGAACCCGCAAGACATCTACACGCCGCTGTACGACAAGCAGATCGGCCCCGGGGCCGCGGGCGTGATGCACTACCGCATCGACGTGCCCGCAGGTCTCACGGCCCCGGTCGAGTTGACCGCGCGCGTCCGCTACCGCAAGTTCGATTACGAGTACATGAAACTCGTCCACGGCGGGAAGGAACCGCCGAAGTTGCCCGTCGTGGACATGGCCGTAGACACGGTGACGCTGCCCGTCGCCGGCGGCCCCGCTGTGCCGCCGCAAGCATCGCCGGTCAAGCCCGCGTGGCAGCGGTGGAACGACTACGGCATCGGCTGTTACCTCGAAGGCGGCGGCAAGCGCGGCCACTACAAGCAGGCCGAAGCCGCGTTCAAGACGTTGCTCACTCTCGGCGAGAAGGTCGCGGTTTCGCACGGCCACCTGAACCTCGGCCGGCTGTACCTCGACGAGGGGCGCTTGGACGAAGCCGCGCGGCAATTGGACGCGGCCGGGAAGTGCGACCCGCCCGCGCCGGCGTGGAGCCGGGCGTGGTTCACCGCGCAGGTGAACACCGCCACCGCGACCCGCAAGGAGCACATCGACGCGGTGGTCGCCGACCTCGACAAGCTGCTCGACCCGGCGACGCAGCCGCGCGAGCGCGGGTTCGATTTCACGAAGGATTACGTCGTGTGGAACTTCCTCGCGGCGCGGCTGTTCAACCGCCGGCAGTTCGAACCGGCCGGAACCGACGCCCGGCGCGAGTTCGTGCTCCGCGCGGTCAAGGCCGCGGAGCGCGTGCTCGAACTCGACGCCGAAGATGTGGCCGCGCACGACCTGTTGGCGCTGGCCTACGCCGAACTCGCCACGAACCCGCTGCCGCTGGTGAACCCGACCGACGTGTCGCCCGACTGGGTGCTGAACCACGCCACGATCGCGGCCGACCCGAAGCGCGCGGCCCAGAGCCGGATCGAGGCGAGCGCGCAGATCGCCGCCGGGCTGCCGCAACTAGCGACGCCCAAGTTGGCGACGATGCGCGACGTGATCGCCAAGCTTCGCACCGCGTACCACGCCGAGGGCAGCGCCGAGGTGAGGGCCGCGCTCGCGGGCGCGCTGACGAAGTACCACCGCGAGTCGCACACGATCTACAAGCCGGACGAGAGCGCGCGGCCGGAGGCGACCCGCAAGTACCGCGAGAAGAACCCCGCGGCCAACTACGCCGCCGGCGACCGCGTGATCTACCCCACAACGTCCGCCCACCGCGACGCGATCCTCAAGACCGGCGAACTACCGAAGTAGGAACGTCTTTACGAGCCACGACCGCAAGGGAGCGGGCAACGCGAACCGCTCCCTTGCGGTCGCGGCTCGCTGGGCAAGTGAGAACCCGTATGCCACCCGACGACACTGCGACACAGCCCGATCAGCAACCGCCCGCCAGCACGCGGCGCGTGTCTCGCCCGGTTGTCGCAATTGCTGCGCTCCTGGCGGTCGCGGGCCTCGCGGTCGGTGGGTACTTCGGGTTCAAGTACCTGAAGAAGAAGCCGCACGAGGTCGCGCCCCTCGAAACGCACAAGCCGCACGAGCGCGAGAAGCGCGAGGTGCCCGCGATCACCTTCACCGACGTGACCGCCGCCAGCGGCGTGCAGTTCCACCACTACAACGGCTACTCCGGCGAGAAGCTGTTGCCCGAAACGATGGGCGGCGGGGTCGCCGTGTTCGACTACGACGGCGACGGCAAGCCCGACGTCATCTTCGTCGGCAGCAGTTCTTGGTCGGCTTCCTCGACAAAACCACGCCTCGCTCCCCCATCATTACAACTGTTTCACAACTTGGGCGGGATGAAGTTCGAGGACGTGACCAAGCAAGCCGGGTTGGACGCGGTCGAGTGCTACGGCATGGGCGTCGCGGTCGGCGATTATGACAACGACAAGCGGCCGGACATCTTCATCTCGTGTGTCGGCAAACACCGCCTGTTCCGCAACGTCGAAGGCAAGCGCTTTGAGGACGTGACCGACGCGGCCGGTGTCGGCGGGCCGGGCGCGCTGCCCGCGAAGCCGCGCGACGAGTTCCTCAAGCACGCGCCGCCCATCCCGTTCGGCGCGTCGGCCACGTTCCTCGACTACGACGGCGACGGCCAGCTCGATCTGTTCGTGTGCCACTACCTCACGTGGTCGCCGAGCATCGACAAGTCCATCAACGCGACCCTCGAAGGCGGCAAGCGGGCCTTCGTGCAGCCGAAGGACTTCCAGGGCGCGCAATGCACGCTCTACCGCAACGCCGGCGGCGGCAAGTTCGTGGACGTGTCGAAGAACGCTGGCATTCTGGTCGAAGAGAAGGAGGGCACCGCGGCCGGGGCGAAGGTGCGGCCCGTCGGCAAGTCGCTCGGCGTGCTCGTATGCGACGCGGACGGCGACGGCTGGCCCGATGTACTCGTCGCCAACGATACCGTGCGGAACTTCTTCTTCCACAACGTGCCCGGTCCGAACGGCACCCGCACGTTCGAGGAGAAGGGACTGCCCATCGGCGCGGCCTACGCCGACAGCGGCGCGCCGCGCGCAGGCATGGGCATCGACTGGGGCGAGTTCGCGCCCGGCCGACTGGCCGCGGTCGTCGCCAACTACGCCAACGAACCGCTCACGTTCTTCGAGAAGGCCGGCGGCAAGCTCGCGTTCTCCGACTCGACCGCCGTTGCCGGGCTGTCCGCGCCCAGCCGCGCGCCCCTCAAGTTCGGCACCTTCTTCTTCGACTACGACAACGACGGCCGGCTCGACCTGCTCGTGAGCAACGGCCACATCGAACCCGACATCACGACCATTCAGGCCAGCCAGAGCCACGCGCAACCGCTGCACCTGTACTGGAACACGGGCGACAACCAGTGCTACTTCGAGCCGGTCACGGTCGAGCGCGGCGGCAAAGACCTGTTCAAGCCGATGGTCGGCCGCGGCTGCACCTACGCCGACCTCGACGGCGACGGCGACCTCGACCTGATCCTCGTCGCCAATGGTGGCGAGGCCCGCATCCTGCGCAACGACGCGCCCAACACGAACAAGTCCGTGCGGCTCGACCTGCGCGGCGACGGCACGAATTCGAACCGCAGCGCGATCGGGGCCGTAGTCACGGTGGAAGCCGGCGGGCAAACCTTCGTGCGCCACGTCACCGGCGCACGCGGCTACCTGAGCCAACCCGAACTGGTGCTCACGGTCGGGATCGGCACCGCGACGAAGGCCGACAAGGTGACCGTCCGTTGGCCGGGCAAGGACGCCGCGAGCGAGACGTGGACGAACCTCACCGCCGGCCCGCACACGCTTGAGCAAGGCAAGGCGAAGTGATGCCACGACGAGCACAGGGCTTCCGCCCTGTGCTACGGAAGACGGCCCTACCGGACGAAATACAGAGGACACCGGCGCACTATTCGCCCCGGAGGGGCCGGCTTCCGTAGCACAGGGCGGAAGCCCTGTGCGCCAACCGCGAGTCAAACACCCATGTCATCCCCACCGCCCCCCTCGCCCGCTTCGCCCCCGCCCGCGCCGCGCCGCAAGCGCCGCGTGTGGGGATTCCTCCCGCTGCTTCTGCTCCTGCTCCTCCTCGGCGGGGCCGGGGTCGGCGCGTACTTTCTCTGGTTCAAGCCGAAGCCCCAGCCGCCCGCGGACCTCGACGCCGCGATGAACACCAACCTGCGCGGCGTCGGGCAGATGGAGAAGTTCCGCTACGCCGACGCGCAGAAGGAGTTCGCGGAGGCCGTGCGGCTCGCCCCGGACTGGACCCCCGCGCGCATCAACCTCGGCATCGCGATGTTCAACCAGCAGCCGGCCGGCAACAAGACCCAGACGCAGCACATCGAAGAAGCCAAGAACGTGTTCCGCGAGGTGCTCAAGCGCGACCCGGACAACAAGCACGCCCACTATTGCCTCGGCATTCTGGCCGACTACTTCGGCGACAAGCCCGAAGCGCACAAGCACTTCGCCGCGGTCAACAAGCTCGACCCGACCGACGCGCACACCTGGCTGCGCGTCGGTTCGGCGCATCCCGAAGGCGAGAACTCGGCCGCGGCCCGCGCGTGCTTCGAGCAGGCGCTCAAAATCGATCCGTACCTGAACGAGGCCCGCTACCGGCTGGCGATGATTGTCCGCGAGACCGACCCGGCGGCCCAGATGGCGCTCCTCGCCGATCTCGAAGCGCTGCGCAAGGCCGACCGATACACCGAGTCCGGCATCAAGTACGGCGAGATGGGCAAGTACGCGGATGTGATCGGCCGCGACCCCGCGACCGCCGGCAAGCCCGCGGTCGGCCCGTTGCCGCTGTTCGCCCCGCCCGGCGGCAAGGTTCTGCTCGCCGAAGGCGCGAAGTGGGCGACCGCCGCCGACCTCAGCGCGACCCAGCGCGCCGCCCGAGAGCGGTTCGGCGCGACGATTGTGCTGTTCGACTTCAACAGCGACGACAAGCCCGACGTGTTCGTTGCGTCCGCTGTAATCGAAGGCGGCAAGGTGCGCGACCTGCTGCTCCGCAACGACGGCGGCGGCAACTTCGAGGACGTGACGAAACTGGCCGGACTCGACACCCCGCGGCCCAGCCTCGGCGCGGCGGCGGCCGACTACGACAACGACGGCAAGCCCGACCTCGTCATCACCGGGGCCGGCGAACAGCACCTGTTCCGCAACGTGGACGGCAAGAAGTTTGAGGACGTGTCGGCCGCGGTCGGGCTGGACAAGGAAAAGGGCGTGTGCCTCGCGTGCGGGTGGATCGACCTCGACCAGGACGGCGACCTCGACCTCATCATCTGCAAGTACGCGGACCTCGCGACGACCGCGTTCGACGCAAGTCCCGGCGGCGGTACGCTGGTGTTCGAGAACGTCGGTGTCGCGCCGCCGAAGAAGGCCAACGAACCCGCACCCGGCCTGACGACCGCGTTCAAGCCGTTCGACAAGCTCGGCGCGCCCGCGAAGCCCACGGTGGCGCTCGTCGCCGCCGACCTCGACTCCGACCGCGACGTCGACCTGCTGCTGCTGCCGGACGCGGCCGATCCCGTGGTGATCGATGACGACCGCCTGCTGCGGTTCAAGGCCCGCGCGCCGGCGTGGGCCGCGAAGAACGCGCACCTGTGGAACGGCGGCCTCGTGCTCGACGCCAACCACGACGAGCGCTCCGACCTGTTCCTCATTCGCGCGGACGGCGCGCCGATCTACTTACTTTCTAAGGGCGCGAGCGACTTCGCACCGGGCGACACCAACAGCCCGGCGCTCAAGCAGGCCGTGGCCGCGGACATCGACATGGACGGCTGGACGGATGTTGTCGGCCTGACCGCGGACGGCAATCCAGTGCTGCTGCACAACCAGGGTGACGGCCGGCTCGCGCTCGTGCAAACCGCGTTCGGCACCGTGGCCGGCGCGCACGCGCTCGCAGTGGCCGACCTCGACGGCGACGGCAACCCCGACCTGCTCGCGCTCACCGACGCCGGCCTTCAACTGCACCGCAACACGGGCAACGGCAACAGCGCCGTCCTCATCGACCCGCGCGGCAAGCGCGACATGCAGCCCAACATCCAGCGCACGAACACCGACGGCATCGGCACCTGGATCATCGCGCAAGCCGGCACGCACTGGACCGCGGCCGAACGCACCACCGCCTGCGCCGGCCTCGGCCAGTCGCTCGTCCCCACCGCGCTCGGCATCGGCAAGCGCGACCGCGCCGACGTGGTCCGCTTCAAGTGGCCCGATCTGGTGCTTCAAGCGGAACTCGACGTCGCGGCCCGCGGCGTGGTCAAGGTGATCGAGCTGAACCGCAAGGAAACGTCGTGCCCGGTGCTGATGGTGTGGGACGGCGAGAAGTTCGTCTTCGTCACCGACTTCCTCGGCGGCGGCGCGCTCGGCGAGTCCGGCCCGGACGGGTCGATCCGCCCGCCGCGCAGCGAGGAGTCCGTCAAGATAGAGCCGGGGCTGATGGTGCCGAAGAACGGGCAGTTCGTCCTGAAGATCGCGGAGCCGATGGACGAGGTGCTGTACCTCGACCACCTGCGGCTCGACGTGATCGACCACCCGGCCGACGCCCACGTCTTCCCCGACGAGCGGTTCGTCTTCGCGCTACCGAACGCATCGCAGAAGCTCCTGGCGTTCCGCACGCGCCACCTGCCGAAACGCGCCACCGACCACAGGGGCGCGGACGTGACGAAGCTCGTCCTCGACCGCGACCGCCGCGCCGCGGACACGTTCGCGTGCCGCTCGTGGCTCGGCTACGCGGAGGACCATTCGCTCACGATGGAGTTCCCCGCAGTCGAACCCGGTAAGTGGTACCTGGTGCTGGCGGGCTGGACGGAGTACCCGTACCCGGAGTCGATGTTCGCCGCGACCCGCGCCGGCATCGCGCTAAAGCCGCCCGCGCTCGAGCGCCTCGACCCGGCGAGCGGCAAGTGGGTGCCGGTGTGCGACCTCGGCTTCCCCGCCGGGCTGCCGCGCGTGATGACGCGCGAACTGCCCGCCGACTTCCGCGGCGGCACGCTTCGCATCTCCACCAACATGCAGGTGTTCTGGGATCAGGTGTATTTGGCGAAGGCCGAAGACGCGGAGCAGGTGGGAAAAGTGACGACGCTGGACGTGAGCCGCGCCGACCTCGCGGCCCGCGGGTTCATGCAAGAGGTGTATCCCAACGGTCGCCCGCCGGTGGCCTACGACGACTCGAAGACCGAGGCCGTGGCGATCACCAAGTGGAAGGGGAACCTGACGCGCCTGGGCGACGTGACCGACCTGCTCCGCGCGACCGACGACCGGTTCGTGCTGTGCGGCCCCGGCGACGAGATCACGGTACGCTTCGACGCGACCAAGCTCCCGCCGCTGCCGGCCGGCTGGTCGCGCTCGTTCGTGCTGCGCTCCCACGGCTACTGCAAGGACAAGAGTGTGACGACCGTGACCGGTGCGGAGGTCGGGCCGCTGCCGTTCCGCGCGATGCCCAACTACCCCCACTTCGGCGCGACCAAGCCGCCCGCGACCGACGCCGACAAGTGGCACACGCGCCCCGCCGGCGGGCGCTGACACTCGTTTCGATGTGGCGTGCCTTTGTTGGAGCGGTCCATGTCATCCCCTCCACCGCCCGTGCCGGGTCCACCGGCGATTGCGCCGCGCCGGAGGCGGTGGCTGCTCCCCACGCTGCTCGTGCTCCTGATCGTAAGTGCGGCAGTCGGCGGGTACTTCGCGTGGTTCCGGACGGAACCACCGAAACCGGAACCGGACATGGAAGCGGTGATGTCCGCGAACCTGCGTGGCGTCGGCTGGATGGACCGAGGGAGGTTTTCAGATGCGGAGGACAGTTTCGCGGAGGCCGTGCGGCTCGCCCCGGACTGGCTCCCGGCGCGGATCAACCTCGGCATCGCGAAAATGAACCACCGGGGCGCGAACAGAACGGAATCGCAACACACCCAAGAAGCAAAGGTTGTGTTCCGCGAGGTGCTCCGGCGCGACCCGGACAGCAAGCACGCCCACTACTGCCTCGGCATCCTCGCCGATTACATCGGCCACAGGGCCGAAGCGCACGAACACTTCTCCGCAGTCAATAAGCTCGACCCGAACGACGCCCATACGTGGCTCCGCCTCGGGGCGAACTTCCCGAATGAGGAAAATGAGGCCGCTCGCGCGTGCTTCGAGCAAGCACTGAAGCTCGACCCGTACCTGAACGAGGCCCGCTACCGGCTGGCGATTACTTATCACGAAACAGATCGCGCCCGTTGCGTCGCGTTGCTTGATGAGGTCGAAGCGTTGCGGAAGGCGGATCGGTACACCAAGTCGGGCATCAAGTACGGCGAGATGGGCAAGTACGCCGACGTGATCGGCCGCGACATGACGCGCGCCGACAAGCCCACGGTCGGGCCGCTGCCGCTGTTCGCCCCGCCCGGCGGCAAGGTTCTGCTCGCCGAAGGCGCGAAGTGGGCGACCGCCGCCGACCTCAGCGCGACCCAGCGCGAGCGGTTCGGGGCGACGATTGTGCTGTTCGACTACAACGGCGACGACAAGCCCGACGTGTTCGTCGCCTCGGCCGTTGTTGAAGGCGGCAAGGTGCGCGACCTGCTGCTCCGCAACGACGGCGGCGGCAACTTCGAGGACGTGACGAAGCTGGCCGGCCTCGCCACCCCGCGACCGAGCCTCGGCGCGGCGGCGGCCGACTACGACAACGACGGCAAGCCCGACCTCCTCATCACCGGGGCCGGCGAACAGCACCTGTTCCGCAACAAGGACGGCACGCGGTTCGAGAACGTGTCGGCCGCGGTCGGGCTGGACAAGGAAAAGGGCGTGTGCCTCGCGTGCGGGTGGATCGACCTCGACCAGGACGGCGACCTCGACCTGATCGTGTGCAAGTACGCGAACGACGCGACGACCGCGTTCGACGCGGCCCCCGGCGGCGGCACGCTGGTGTTCGAGAACGTCGGCGTCGCGCCCCCCAAGAAGGCCAACGAACCCGCGCCCGGCCTCACCACGGTGTTCAAGCCGTTCGACAAGCTCGGCGCGCCGGCGAAGTCCACCGTTGCGCTCGTCGCAGCCGACCTCGATTCGGACCGCGACGTCGACCTGCTGCTGCTGCCGGACGCGGCCGATCCCGTGGTGATCGATGACGACCGCCTGCTGCGGTTCAAGACGCGCCCCGTGACGTGGGCACAGGCGCAAGGGCACAAGTGGAACGGTGGCCTCGTGCTCGACGCCAACCACGACGAGCGCTCCGACCTGTTCCTCATTCGCGCGGACGGCGCGCCGATCTACTTACTTTCTAAGGGCGCGAGCGACTTCGCACCGGGCGACACCAACAGCCCGGCGCTCAAG
>SXHE01000311.1 GCA_005773755.1 Planctomycetia bacterium | reverse complement strand
GGACACCTCGGGGAGGTGGGATATCCCGAATACACCCGCCTGATCGATGGCCTGCACCCCGGCCGCCGGGTGGCGGCCCTCTTAATCCCCTTTGCCGATCGGCCAGACCTGCTCCCGATGCTGAACACGGCCATCGCCAGCGCGCGCGACCCGCTGCGCATGTCCTGGGCAATGCGCTACGCCACCGACGCCGGCCGCCTCGCCTACCTCGCCGGCCGCATCCCGAAGCGCCTCTACGCTACCGCAAGTAGCCCGACAGAGGGATTGATCGCCGGGAGTGGTGCGAAGTAGACTGTGGCAGGAGGAAACACATGCCAACGGCTATCGACATCGCGCCGGAAACCCAACGGCCGGACCGCTACGAGGTCGTGAACGGCAAGGTCGTGGAGATCGCCCCCATGAGCGCCTTCGCGTCGGAGATCGCGAACCGGCTTCGCGATCACCTGTTCGTCTATGCCGCGCGCACCAACACCGGGCGCACGCGGATGGACATGGCGTTTCGCCTCCCGCTATCGGAAGACAAGACCCGCGAGCGCGAGCCGGACCTCGCGTTCATCTCCTTCGCCCGCTGGCCGCAAGAGCGGCCCATGCGATATAAGGGCCAACCGGTCGATGTGGTCCCGAACATCGTTCTGGAAGTCGTCAGCCCCACCGATCGCGCGGAGGCCGTCCACGCAAAGGCGGTCGAATATCTTCGGGCCGGGGTCGATCTGGTCTGGGTGATCTTCCCAGTGATACAGCACTTGTATGCTTACACCACACCCGACGGCGCGCCGCGCGTCTACACCGGGACGGATGTGCTCGACGGCAGCCCCGTCTTGCCCGATTTCACCGTGCCGATGGCGGGCCTGTTTCCCGAAATGGCCGACGAGCCGGAACCAGAATCCGGGGACGACGAGTGAACGACGAAGCCGGACCACCGGCACAGCAGCCACCCAAGCTCCGTATGTACATCCTCATTCGCGAGGTGGTGCCGATGGGGTTCGCGGTGCTGGCCGCGGCGCACGCTTCGCTCGCCGCGTACCTGAAGTTCGCCGACAGCGCGGAAGTGAAGGAGTGGCTCGCCGGGCCGTTCTACAAGACCGTGTGCCGCGTCAGCGATGATGAGTTCGCGAAGGCGAAGGAGACCGTAGACCACGTCGTCATCACAGAGTCGGCGCTCGACGGGCATGAGGTCGCGCTCGCGTTCCGCCCGCGAGCCGAGTACCCGAAGGCGTTCCGGTTCTTCAAGTTGTTCAAGTAGCTGCGGAACCGGCCACCGCGGTACAATTGGAGTGTCGCGTTTGGGGCGGTCGCGGAGGTCTTGGCGTGGACATCCCGGTTATTGTGGAGCCGCACGGCGGCGGCTGGCTCGCGCGCTGTCGGCACCCCATCGACACGTCCGCGACCGGCGCGACGCGCTACGACGCACTTCGAGCGATGGAATCGCTCCTGCGCACCGCGGTGAGCGCCCCGTTCACGCTGGTGCCGCTGGAAGTGACCCCCGACAAGCCGTGGATCGCGTTCGCCGGGTCGGTTCCCGACGATGAGCTGACCGACGTGTGGCTCGACGCCATCGCCGAGAACCGCCGCCAACGCGACGTCGACGATCAGGCGGCACTCGCGCCACCCACAACGCAACCCGTGCCGTGAGCCTCTACGTCTTCGACACCGATACCCTCACTCTGTTCGGTCGCCTTCATCCGGCGGTCGTGCGGAATGTGATGCTGCACCTCGCGGACGACATTCGCGTGACCGCGGTCACGGTCGAAGAGCAAGTCGGCGGTTGGTACTCGACGATTCGCGCCGCACGCACGCCGAACCAAATCGAGGACGCATACACGCGCTTCACCGACAGTATTCGCGCGCTTGCCAGTTGGGACGCGCTGCCGTTCACGGCGGCGGCCGTGCAACGCTACCAGGACTTGCTCCGCCGGAGACTGAACGTGGGTGGGAACGATTTGCGCATCGCGGCAATCGCCATCGAGTTCGGCGCGATCGTGGTGACGCGCAACTTGCGCGACTTCCGCCGCGTTCCCGGCGTTCTGTCCGAAGACTGGTCGGTGTGAAGACGGCCGGGATAAACCCGGCCGCTCGCTAGAGCACTTCGCGCAGCACTTCCGCGAGGCGGTCGATCTCGGCTTCGAGCGTGTAGAAGTGGTGGCTGACGCGAATCAGCAGGCGCGTTGGGCGCTCGATCACGGGTATCTCCACGCGCCGCGCCCACAGCTCTTTCCGCAGCGTCGGGGCGCTCGTGCGGGCCGGTAGCTCGAACGCGGTCATCGCACCGCCGAGTGTGGGCGAGGTCGCGAGCGGCAGGCCGAGGCCGCCGATCACCTTTCGCGTGTACACGGCCAGCTCCGCGATCCGCGCGCGGACCTTGTCGAAACCGAACGCGGTCTGGAAGTCGATGGCCGCGGGCACCGCGAGCCAGGGGCAGATGTCGCGCGTGCCTTCGAACTCCAGGAACCGCGTTCGCGGCGTGCTGCCGTAGGCGTCGCGCGCGTCCGGCCCGGCGGACTGCACCACTTCACCAATGGGGTACTTGTCCGCGAAGTAGCCCCATGAGACGTGCAGCGGTTGCAGCCGGTCCTCGTTGCCGGGACCGATGACGAGGAAGCCCGCGCCGCTCGGCGCGAGCAGCCACTGGTGCAGGTTCGCGGCGTCGAAGTCGGCGTTCACATCGGAGACGTTCAACGGAACGTACACCGGGGCGTGTGCCCCGTCCACCACGCTCACGATCCCGCGCCGCCGGGCTTCGGCACACAGCTCCTTCGCGGGGAGGACCAGACCGGTCGGCGAAAGGACGTGGCTGAAGAAGAGGAGTCGCGTGCGCGAGGTCATGGCCTTCACCGCAGACGCAACGATCTCCGCGGGGTCGGTGGTCATGGTCGGCAGCGGGAACGTGCGGATCGTCAGGCCCTGGCGCTGGGCGACGCGCTCCCAGCACCAGATCATCGCCCCGTACTCGTGGTCGCTCATGAGGATTTCGCCGGGCGCGTTCAGCCGCAACCCGGACGCGACCAGATTGATCGCCGCGGACACGTTGGTCGTGAAGACGAGCCGGTGCGGAACCGTGCCGAGGAACGCGGCCGTTCGCTCTCGCGCTTCCCACAATAAGGGCGGTGCCTGGCGGACGAAGAAGTCCGTCGGGCCGGCGGCGAGGCGGCGGCGCAGCTCGGTGGCCCGGTCGAACACCGGTTCCGGCAGCGGCCCGAACGAGCCGGTGTTCAGCATGGTCACGGTCGGATCGAGGATGATCCGCCGCCGCGCCGCGCCCCAGTCGATCGTGCTCACGCTCGCCTCCGGTTCTTCATGTTGCGCCTACGGGGTTGACTTCCGCCCCGCGCCTCGCCATCGTTTTAGGTACATCTGTACTCATTGCCGGCACCCGCCGACAGGTTCATATGGCCGCACCCAAAGACGAACTCGATCTCGACCCCATCGAACCGGTCGACGACGCCAAGCCGAAGAAGAAGGCGAAGCGCGAGGAGGCCGAGGACGAACGGGACGAGCGCGACGAGAAACCCAAAAAGAAGAAGGCCCCGGCGCGCGCCGCCGACGACGACGAGAAGGAGCCGCGCCGCCGGGCCAAGAAGCTCGGCGACCGCAAGGTGCCGTACCCGCCCAGCCCGGAGAACGTGCCCGAAGGGTTAACCGAGTACCCCGAGTCGTTCAAGAAGCAGCAGCAGAAGCTGGTCGCCGGGCTGATCCTGTTCCTCATCCTCTACATCGGCGCGATCCTCTTCACCGTCCTCATCGGGTTCTGGTGCGTGTGGAGCCTGGGACACTGGGTCCCGCTCAAGGTGATCGGCATCGTGTTCTCCTCGGTTACGTTCCTGTTCCTCGTGAAGGGCTTCTTCAAGCGCCACGCGATGGATAAGGAGATGCACATCGAGATCACGGAGGACGAGCAGCCGGTGCTGTTCGACTTCATCTACCGGCTGTGCGACGAGCTGGACGCGCCGCTGCCAAACAAGGTGTTCGTCTCGCCCGACGTGAACGCGGCCGTCATGCCGCGCACCAGCCTCGTGAACCTGTTCAGCGAACCGAAGAAGGACCTGCTGATCGGGCTGGGGCTGGTGAACTGCATGAACCTGACCGAGTTCAAGTCGGTCCTCGCGCACGAGTTCGGCCACTTCAGCCAGTCGGCCGTGTCCACCAGCTACAGCTACGTCGCCAACCGCATCATCATCGACCTGATCGCCGGAGAGGACTGGTTCGACCGGTTCCTGGACTGGTGCAAGGAGCAGAAGAACGCGCTCTCGGTCATCGGGTACGGGTTCGGCGGCCCGCTGTGGCTGGGGCGCAAGATCCTGTGGTGGCTGTTCAAGATCATCACCCTCCAGCGCATGGCGGTGATGCGCGAGTCCGAGTTTCACGCGGACCTGATGGCGGTCAAGGCCGGCGGCAGCGACGCGGTGGTGCTGAGCCTGTTCCGCCTGCGGTTCGGCAACATCTGTCTGGGACAGGCCGTGCAGGACATGAAGGTGGCGATGGACCACAAGCTGCACACCAACGACATGTTCCTGCACCAGGACCGCGCCGCCCCGGTGGTCCGCCGCAAGCGGAAAGAGCCGGAAATGGGGATGCCGCCGGAACACGCCCACCCGACCGCCGGCAAGACGATCCGCATCTTCGACCCGGCCGACGAGGACTCGACCGACGACGTGCCCGAGATGCGTCGCACCCACCCGCCCGCCCACGAACTCGAAGACAACGCGAAGAAGGAGTTCATCCCCGCGGTCGTCGACCACCGGTCGCCGTGGATCCTGTTCGAGAACGGGGCCGACCTGCGCGAGCGCATGACCTACAAGTTCTACCGCATGGTGTTCAAGATCCCCAAGAACACCGAACTCGCCGACGCGCTCACGGTCCAGAAGTTCATCGACAACGAACACGCCGACACCACCTACGACCCCAAGTACAAGGGGTGCTACGACGACCGCCCGCTCGAACCCGGCGAGCTGTCCGAGCTGAACGGCATCGTCCGCGACAAACCGTGGGACGACGAGCGCATGGAGAAGGTGCTCGACAAGCTGTACGACGGCTGTGAGAAGCACGCGGAGACGCACTCCGAACTGTACAAGGAACTCCAGGCGCTGCGCGCCGGCATCGTCGGGCGGCCGTCGCCCAAGATGAAGCGCAAGATGGAGGACCTCGAGAAGCAGCAAGACGAGAACTGGGAGTGGTTCAAGTCGTTCGACCGGCGCGTGTACCTGCTGCACGTCCAGATGGCGAAGCAGGTGGACAAGGAGCAGAAGGACGAACTGGTCGAGCGGTATCGGTTCCAACTGGAAGTGCAGCGGCTGTACCAGGAGTCGCGCCAGGCGTTCAACAAGGCCGACGCGTACCTCGACGCGCTGAGCGCGGCCAACCGGGGCCAGTTCACCCCCGGCCCGGACTTCATCACCGAGGTGCTCGCCGTGCTGCGCGAGTCGTGGAAGGCGCTCCGCAACATCATGAAGGACGCGCGCGACATCGCGCTGCCGGCGATGAAGAACTTCGAGGAGGGCGAGAACCTCGCGGCCTTCATCCTCGAAGGGAAGATGGTGCCCGAGCCGCCGCTCAGCTACGCGAAGGGCGAGTGGATCGTGAAGCTGATGCGCCAACTGGAGGGCGTGCGGCAGAAGTGCTTCCGGCTCCACTTCAAGAGCGTCGGCGGCATTCTCGCGATACAGGAGAAGATCGCGACCGCGTGGCAAAAGCAGCGCGAACCGGTCGCGGCAGAGATCCTCGAATCGGAACCGGTCGCGGCCGAGGTCATCCCCGCCGAGGTCATCCCCGCCGAAGTGATCCCGGCCGAGATCGTGGCCGCGGAAGTGATTGCGGAGGAACTCCCGCCCGCGCCGCCGGTCGTCGTCG
>SXHE01000310.1 GCA_005773755.1 Planctomycetia bacterium | reverse complement strand
GGGAAGGGCCCGTTCGCCGCGCCGCCAAGCCCCGACGCGCTGCCGCCGCTCATCGTCCACTTCAACTGCGGGCTGCACGACCTCAAGTTCTCGAAGAAGGGCACGGCCCATCAGGTGCCGCCGGACGAGTACGAGAAGAACCTGCGGCTCATCGTCGCGAAACTGCGCGAGCGCACGCCGCACGTCTACTTCGCCACCACCACGCCGATCATCGACGACCGGCACGCGGGGCGCAAGGCCGACTTCGACCGCTTCGACAAGGACGTGAAGGCGTACAACGAGCGCGCGATCAAGGTGATGCGCGAGCTAAACGTGCCGGTCAGCGACCTCGACCGCATCGTGCGCGACGGCGGCCCGGCGGAACTGCTCGGCAAGGACGGCACGCACTATACGCCGGCCGGCAACGAGCGCCTCGCCGACGCCGTGGCCGACTGCATCAAGCGCAAGCTCAAGCTGCTGAACCCCACGATCCTGAAAGCGCCCGCGAGCGGCCCGGACGCGGTGAAGGCATACCAAGAGGCGGAGGCCGCGAACGATAAGCTCGTGCCCGAAGCGTTCAAGAAGATGAAGGTGCCGGAGTTCGCAGTCCCCGCCACGAAGGACGACTGGGACAAGCGCCGCGCCGATGTGAAGACGAAAGTGGTCGCGTCACTCGGCGACCTGCCCGCGCGCCCGGCGAAGCCCGCGGCGCATCTGGTGTCCGCGGAGGTTCACAACGGCTACCGCATCGAACGGCTCCGCATCGACAACGGCGTGGACGGCGTCATGTCCGCGCTGATGATCGTGCCCGACAACCTGAAGGCCCCGGCCCCGACGATCTTCTGGCTGCACTCTTCGAGCTACGACCACAACCAACTGTTGCAGCCCAACATGAACGGCGGGGCGGAGCCTCTGGGCGTCACCTACGCGAAACGCGGGTGGGTGGTGTTCGCGCCGGACGCCGCATGGTACGGCGACCGCACGGGGCAAGGCCCGGCCGGGGCGCGCGAACTCACGCGCGAGCAGATGGACAGCCTCCACAAGTACCACCTCTGGTTCGGCCGAACCTTGTGGGGCATGTTCGTGCACGACGATCAAGTGGCGCTCGACTACCTCTGTACGCGACCGGAAGTCGATGTGAAGCGGATCGGCGCGACCGGCATCAGCATGGGTAGCACGCGAAGTTGGTGGCTGGCCGCAGTCGATGACCGCGTCGCGTGCATGGTCGGTGTCGCGTGCCTGACACGGTACGAGAACCTGCTGAAACACGGCCAACTCCGGCAGCACGGCTCGTACTACTTCGTGAACGGCATGTTGAAGCACTTCGACTCGGAAGCGGTGGTCGCGCTGATCGCTCCGCGGCCGACGCTGTTTCTGACGGGCGAACTGGACGCGGGCAGCCCGGCCGACGGCATCAAGGTGATCGAGGCGAAGGCCGGCGGCGTATTCAAGGCCGCGGGCGCGGACGAGAAGTTCCGCAGCGTACGGTACGCCGACGTGGGCCACACCTACACGCCGGAAATGCGGAAGGAAATGCTCGCGTGGTTCGACCGGTGGCTGAAGTGAGCGGCGCTACGTCCCGGCGGGCCGCTTGCGGCGCAGGTGCGCCGACAGCAGCATCAGGTGAAACGTGCCGAGCAGCGCGTGCCCGACGAGGAACGCCGGTGACAGGCCGACCGCGACGGCCGTTCGCGCGGACGCGGCCAGCCCCGCGAGCATCACCGCGCACCACACGAGGCCGATCACGCGGTTCTGGAGCACGAAGCCGATGGACACGAGCGACACCCGCCGCGCGCCCGGCGGCACGGGCCGCGTGTGCATCCGCTCGCCCGCGTCCTTCTCCGTCGTCTCCACTTCTGACAGCGGCGCGAGCGCCGTCATCACCCCTTGATTGGAACGGAACGCCGCGACGCGGCGCGTCAGTTCCTCCGCGAAGGCCCGCAGCGCCGGCTCCGCGAACGCCCCGAACACGCCGTGCGTTTGCTCGTCGTCGCCGATTACGAAGCTCATGTGCGCCTCGCGCGCGTCGCCCGACGGGTACACGAACAGTCGCACGCCGCGGAGCTGTTCGAGTTCGCACACGCACGTGTTGCCGTGCCACAGGTGCGTGCGGGTGAACCGCAGCGTGGTAACGTTGGCGCGGAACCACATGCGGAGCAACAGCGCGAGTTGCACCGCGCCCGCGACGAGCCACAACAGCAGTTGCCCCGCGACCGCGACGGACAAAACGACTTCCCAGTCGGGCCGGTTCGCGGCGCGGTTCAGCACCGCCACAACGCTCATCAGGACAAGCAGCGGGAGTACGACGAGCACGACCGCGAAGCCGAACGGGAACGGCGGCCGCGCGACCCGCGTCAGCGGGCGGAAGGTGTACGCGAGCGCGTCGGCCGATTCCTCGACCGTCGCGCTCATGCCCTCAAGGGTGAACGATTCGCGCGGGTTCATGGTGGATGCGGCCTCATGGTGCGCGGGGCAAAGTCGCGGCTGCTTTCTCTTCACCTCCCCCCTTGCGGGGGAGGTCGCCGCTTGGCTTTGCAAGCGGCGGGTGGGGGGTGAGGTGCCGAGCGACTCAGACGGCGCTCACCCCCCACCCGCCGGCCCAAAGCGGCCGGCGACCCCCCCCTCAAGGGGAGAGGTGAAGACACCGCGGCTACTTCTTCACCTTCAGCACGCTGGGCGGCAGGCACAGCCCTTCCTTGCACGCGCTCAGGCTCGCGCGCACTTCCACCTCGCCCGCGGTCGCGGGGAAGGTGCCCTCGATCTTCGTCGTGCCCTCGTACACGAAGTACTTGGCCCCGGTCGAATCGGTGATCTCCTTCCCCTTCGGATACGCCACCTTCGCCTCCACCTTCTTCCCGCCGACGTAGACCTCGACTTCCGTTTGCGACTGGGCCAGCATCTCGAACCCGACCGGGTTCGCGTACAGGTGCCACGGGTCGGCCACCGTCAGCTCCAGCGTGAACGCGCGGCGACCGCCCTTCTCTTCCCCCAGTGCCAGCTTCGGCGTCACCACGTCTTCCGACTTCTTCGGCTTCTTCGGGTCCACCTTGTCCTTCGGCTTGGGCACGTCGGGCGTGCCGGCGGCGTCCAACAGTTCGTCCAGCGCGCGGAGCATCGCGGGCATGCTGGTGGGGGTCGTCTGCATGCCGAGGGCGTAGGCCTTGATGGTGCGGATACCGCGGTCGCGGTAGCTGTCGTCCTTGAGCGCGAACCCGAGGCGCAGGAGGTTGCGGGCGGTCTGCGAGTTGCCGGACGGCTGCACGCCGTCGTAGCTGTCCTTCGCGCGGGCGAACAGCTTCTCGCTATCGCTGGCGGTGAAGAAGAACCCGCCCTTGTCGCCGTCGCCGTGCCACTTCAACACGATGTCCGTGAGCTGCTTCGCACTGTCCAGCCACTTCTTCTCGCCGGTCGCCTCGTGCAAGTTGAGTAGGCCGTGAATCATGTAGGAGTAGTCGTCGAGGAACGCGGCCCCGGTCGCGCGGGGCTTCTCGCCGGGCGTGGCGGCGTGCAGCCGGAACAGCCGCCCCTCCTTGTCGCGCATCTGCTTCAGCACGAAATCGGCCGCGGTCGCGGCGGCGCTGGTGTAGGTCTTGTCCTTGAAGACGAGGCCGGCCTTCGCGTAGCCGGCGATCATCTGCCCGTTCCACGCGGCGATCACCTTCGTGTCGAGGAACGGCCGCTCGCGCTTGGCCCGGTAGTCGAACAGCTTCTTTTTCAGCGGTTCGAGCCTCGCGAGCAGTTGCTCCTCGGTCAGCTTTTGCTCCTTCGCGAGCTCCGCCAGCGCCTTCGGCAGCCGCAGGATGTGGAACTTCTCCTCGAAGTTCGGCACACCCACGCCGTACACGGCTTTCACCAGTTCCACGTCCGCAGCGGTGCCGAGCACCTTCTTGATCTCGTCCGCGGTCCAGACATAAAACTCCCCCTCCTTCTCGTTGCTGTCCGCGTCGATGGCCGAATAGAACGCGCCGTCGGGCGAGGTCATCTCGCGCTTGATGAAGGCGAGCGTCTCCACGACCACGCGCTTGTACTCCGGCCGCGGGTCGGCGGCGTAGGCCTCGCTGTACAGTTCGACTAGTTGGGCGTTGTCGTACAGCATCTTCTCGAAGTGCGGCACGGTCCAGGTGCGCTCGGTACTGTAGCGGTGGAACCCGCCGCCGAGGTGGTCGTAGATACCGCCTTCCAGCATCTTCGCTAGCGTCAGCGCGACGTACCGCTTGAGTACCTCGCCGTCCGGCTTCTGGCTCTGCTTCAGAAGGAAACCCCACACCGGCGGGCGCGGGAACTTGGTGCCGCGGTACATGCGGGCCTTGCTGCCGGTGCCGCCGTGAACTGGGTCGACGTCGAACACGGCCAGCGCGTCGGTCACCAGCTCGCGCTTGAGCGGCACAAGCGCGATCAGCTTGCTGTCCGCTTCGAGCGCCTCGACGGTCGCCTTCGCCATCCGGTCGGCTTGCTTGACGAGGTCTTCGCGGTCCTTGTCGAACTCGACGACCTTCTTGAGGATCGTCTTGAAGCCGGGGATCACGTCGTCGCCGACCTTCTTGTCTTCCGGCGGGAAGTACGTCGCGCCGAAGATCGGCTTCCCGTCGGGCGTGAGGAACATGCTGAGCGGCCAGCCGCCCTGCTCGCCGCTCACGTTCAGCGCGGTCATGTAGATGTCGTCCACGTCGGGCCGCTCCTCGCGATCCACCTTGATGCACACGAAGTTCGCGTTCATGATCTTCGCGATCTCGGTGTTGGAGAACGACTCGCGCTCCATGACGTGGCACCAGTGGCAGGCGCTGTAGCCGATGCTGAGGAAGATCAGCTTCTTCTCCTTCTTGGCCTTCTCAAGCGCCTCCGCGCCCCACGGATACCAATCGACCGGGTTGTGCGCGTGTTGCAGCAGGTACGGGCTGCTCGACTTCGCGAGCTTGTTCGGCTTGCCCTTCTCTTTCTCCTTTTCCTTTTCCTTCACCTTCGGCTCCGCGCCCTTCTCTTTGGCCTTCGGCTCGTCGGCCGCGAGCGGGTGCGAGGCGACGACGGCACACGCGACGAACAGCGCGAGCGCGAGGAGGCGGGAGCGCATAACGTGACTCCGACAGGTGGGAGGGCAAGGGAGATGATATGCGCGGGCGCGAGCGGGGCGTATAATCACCCCACGACCATTCCCGCCTACCCCGGAGACCCGCCATGCCGCTCCGCGTTCGGTTCGCCACCGCTATCGCGCTCTGCGCACTCGCGTTCGCCGCGCCCGGTTCCGCTCAGGACAAGAAGGACGCCAAAGACCCGAAGGCCCGCGAAGCGGCCCTCGAGAACCTGAAGAAGTGCAAGATCGCCAAGCCGACCATCGTGGAAACCGACAACTTCCTCGTGGCCGGCTCGCTCTCCGAGGACAAGGCCAAGGCGCTGGCGAACACGCTGGAGAAGACCAACGCGCTGGCCCGCAAGACCTTGAAGTACGAGGACAAAGAGTCGCCCTGGAAGGGCAAGCTGACGGTGTACTTCCTGCCGGACAGCGACGAGTTCAAGACGTTCATGCGCCGGGTGCTCCAGACCGCACCGGAGGGCGCGTACATCGACATTCGGGCGGAACCGGCGCACATCGTGGACCCGGCCGAGTTGCCCGGCAAGCCGACCGATGTGGACCTGTACGCGGCCACCGCGGCGCGCGTGGCCGGCGAGGTCCTGAAGGGGAAAGGCACCGCGACGCAGGTGATCCCGACGTGGCTGCGCGACGGGTTCGGCCGCGTGACGGTGGCCCGCGCCGAGGGGACCACGTCCAAGCGGTACACCGCGATGAAGAGCGCGGCCCGCCTCGCGGTGCTGGGGCCGAAGGGCGGCAAGCCGCCGGCGCTGGCCGACGTGTGGGCCGACTCGAAGGCCCCGACCACGGAAGCGCTGGCGAACAGCTTCAGCGAGTTCCTGGCCTACGGCCCGAAGGCCGCGGACTTCATCAAGTTCGTGGAAGCGCTCCGACCGAGCGAGAACGTCGCGGCCCCGACCGTGCAGGCGCAGGGGTTCGAGGCGCTGGGCTGGAAGGACGCGATGGCTCCCGACGCCGCGTGGAAGCGCTGGGTACAGACGGGAAAGTAGGCACACGGAGTGTGCCTACTGCTCTGAAGACGCTCACAACCACTCCGCCTTCACGCGCAGCGTTTCGCCGGCGGAGTACTCCAGCGGGATCGCGTCGCCGGCCATCGTGAGTGGCTGTAGTTCCTTCCCCATCCCGTCCACGAGCGCCGCGCGGTTCGGGTCGCGGGCGAAGCGCAGCTCCGCGACCCCGCCGAACCCGGCCGTCTCGATCAGCGTGCCCGCGACCGCGCGGCCCGCGCCCTCGCCCGGCGCGCACGGCTTCAAGCACGTCACCAGCACGCTCGGCATATCGACGTGCGCCAGCCAACTGGACGCCCCGACCGCGGGCGGCCCCTTCTCCGTCACCACAACGGGCGTCGGCGACACCCAACCCAGCGCCGTCTGCATCGGCACATCACGGTCCGTCGCGATCAGCAGGTCGAACGTGCGCGTCTGTTCGCCCTCGGGAACGAGGACCACGTCGGCCATGCGCGAGCCGTGCCGCTGAACGAACGGCAGCCCGCCGGTGAACAGGAACGACCGCTCCGCGCCGAGCCGCACTTCGAGGTAGTCGGGCGTCACGGGCCGCGTGTAGCCGGTTTGCGCGTTCGCGCCGTTCACGCCGCGGAACAGCACGGCGCGGTCGTCGCGCCAGCCGAACCGCGCGCCGTAGAAGGCGTGCCACGGGTAGCCGCTCGGGGCGTGCTTCACGTCCAGTTCGATCCGCAGTTCCAGTACCGGGCGGCCGAGCCACGCGCGGAACCGCTGCTTGTAGGTCGCCAGCACCTCGTCGCGCTCGTCGATCAGGTCGCCGGTGCTGACGATCTCGCCCAGCGCCGCGCCGCTGTTGGTCACGGTGATGTCGCGCGCGACCATCTTGCTGCCGGGGTTGAACACGAGCTGTTGCCCGAACCGCGTGCTGCGCGTGCGGGCGTCGCGGAACGACCGGATGCCGCCGGTGGTGGCGTCGATGTCGCACTCGATGAACTCGTTGCGAACGGTAAAGCCCTCGGCCAGCTTGATCCGCTGCTTGGGCGCGGGCGCGTTGCCACTGCGCGGCACCCACGCGAACCCGAACGCAGGCACTTCCACAACCAGCTTCGCCGACGTGCCGCTGAACTCCGCGGCCTTCACCGGGTCCGCAACCGGGATCGCGCCACGGAACCCGTCCATTTCGAGCGTGACGCGGCGCGTGAAGCTGCACGGGTTGAACACCATCAGCCCCGGTTGCCCCTCCGCGGAGCGCACCTGAATGCGCTCCGCGAGCCGCTTCGCCCAGTAGGATTCAGAGGAACCTAACCCCCCGTTCACGCCCTGTGTCTCAATCGCGTCTTCCGC
>SXHE01000309.1 GCA_005773755.1 Planctomycetia bacterium | reverse complement strand
GGAATCAGCGCGGGGTTGAAGACGTCGGTGCGGATCACGTCGATCTCGCCCCACGTCAGCGGGCCGTCCGGCGAGAACGGGGCCTTGCGCTCGCCGGCCTTGATGACCACCATGCGTCGCACGGACGGGCGGATGCCGGCGTCCTGCTTCGCCTCCCCCACGGTGCGCTCGAACTCGACCTCGCGATACGCACGCACGGTCTTGAGCATCGGCGCGTCGTCGGGCGCGAGCACACGCTCCTCGTAGGCAAGTTTGCTGGTGCCGGTCACGGTCACGAGTTGCCCGGCCTTGCCTTTCTCGGCCGAAGGGAGGGCGAGCTTGCCCGTCACCTTCACGCGCACCTCGATCTTCGTGGTGTGCCCCGGCTTGAACGGCTCGCTCAGGGTCACCTCCTGGCCCAGCGCCGGAGTCGTGCCCAGCGCGAGGAGGAGAAAAACGGGAAGGCGCATGGTGGTTCAACTGGGTGTGAGGCCGTTTACGGCTTCGCGGGCCGCGCGTCATTTTAGTTCCAACTCACCTGCTCCCCGGCGCAAACTTGAGGCGAAACTGGGTTCTTCTGCTGAACCGGGTAACTTGTGCCGGTTGGTCGAGTTGAGCGGAATGTGAGAAGCGAGGCGGCGCGATGTAAGTTCGTCTGAGAGGATTGAAACAACGCGGCAAAGGCACGCAAGAAGTATCGTGATCCGACACTTAGGCGGCACTTACCTGAACAAAAGGCAACAAGAAGCCGTGTCGTGTTACGAACACAAGTTACGCTTGTGGAAGGAGTAGGGTGAAACGGCGCGCACGATCCGGGGCCGCCAGAGCGAATTGGCAAGCGACGTGCTTCTCAGAGAAATGCCTTGCGAACGCAGCCTTTACGCCGCCTCCGAGAACCTGCCGAGTGGCTGTCCCGTACTGGTTGTGTGGAGAAATCGGGCGAGCGCGAACCCTCTGGGGTGTCGGGTGTATCTCATTGAGGCAGCGAGTGCAAGTCCGATTTCTCTGTGCCGGTCAGTGTTTACGTCAGTTTGGGTAAGAAAAGCCGGTCGGGGAAGGTAATAGTCGGTAACGGCGACGACGCCGCTGAAACCACGACTGAGTCGCAGCGAATACCTGATAGCCGCCCAATTACCATCTTACCGCCGAGGGCAACCCCGGCGTGAGGATATACAGATCGCGCCACAGCGGGCACATCGCCCGCGGCCGGGAGGAGCCGGTGTCCGATTTCAAAAGCTTAGTCCTGAAGGAGCTGACCGAGCAACAGGCCCGGTTCGCACCCGCCGCGCGCCGGCAGGTGCAGATCGCCAACGCCCAGAAGCTCCTGAGCGAGATCGAGACGGGGAAGAGCTACCCGTACTCGTTCGTCAGCTACCGCATCACCGATTTTCTGACAGACGCCGGCACGTCGCCGCTGAGTTCCGGCGACGACCTGCGCCACGACCTGGCACTGTTCATCCGCCGGGTCGCGAAGTCGGTCCCCGCAGTCCCGGCCGAACAGACCGTCGAGCCGATGCTGACCCTCGAAGAGGTCAGCAAGCGGTTCAACGTGTCGACCAAGACCGTGTCGCGGTGGCGCGTCAAGGGGCTGCTGGCCCGGCGCGTGAAGGTGAACGGCCGCAGCCAGCTCGGGTTCCCGACGGCCGCCGTCGAGCGGTTCGTCGCGGAGCACAAGGTGTTGGTCGAGAAGGGGGCGAAGTTCAGCCACCTGACCGACACAGAAAAAGAGGACATCCTGAAGCTGGCACGCGAACTGCGCGATGCCGGCGGGACGCTCACCGAGGTGAGCAAGCGGATCGGCACCAACCTGGGCCGCAGCCCGGAGGCCGTGCGGTACACGATCAAAAACTTCGACCGCGACCACCCGGACGCGGCCCTGTACCCGCACGTGGCCGGTCCGCTCACCGACGCCGCGAAGCACGAGATGTACTTGACCAAGCGCCGCCACGATTCCGACCGCCAGAACGCCAAACCCACGGGGGATACTGTGACCAATATTGCCAAGCAGTACGGCCGCACGCGGTCCAGCGTGTACCGCGTCGTGAACGAGGTTCGGGCCAGGGAGCTGGTCCGCACGCCGGTCGACTACATCTACAACGCCGAGTTCGACGACCCCACGAAGGAAGAGGCGATCCTCGCCGACATGCCGCACGAGGAGAAGTTCCAGGCCGACCGCGCCGCGAAGTCGCCGCCGAAGGACGTGCCCCCGCACATGGTCCACCTGTACGAGTGGCCGCTGCTCACGAAGGAGCAGGAGCAGCACGTGTTCCGCAAGATGAACTTCCTGAAGCACAAGTTGCACACGCTCCAGGAGGCGCTCGACCCGGCGAAGGCGAAGGTCGCGGACCTGATGAAGGTGGACGATCTGACGCAGGGCATCCGCAAGTGCCGCGACCGGATCATCAACTGCAACCAGCGGCTCGTGTACGCCCAGGCCAAGCAGAAGCTGTCGCTGGGCGAGAACATCGACGACCTGGTGAGCGACGGCAACCTGTCGCTGATGCGGGCCGTCGAGAAGTTCGACTACGGCCGCGGGTTCAAGTTCAGCACCTACGCGACGTGGGCGATCATGAAGAACTTCGCGCGGTCGATCCCCGACGCGATGACCCACAAGCAGCGGTACATGACGGGCCACGACGAGATGTTCGAGGCGAAGGCCGACGTGCGGACCGACGAACAAGAGGTGATGGCGCAGGCCGACGCCGCCCGCAGCCGCGTGGGCCGGCTGCTCGAACACCTGGACGCCCGCACCCGCGACGTGATCCGCATGAGGACCGGCATCGACGGCTCGGCGGAGATGACCCTGGAGCAGATCGGCCAGCACTTCGGCATCACGAAGGAGCGGGTGCGGCAGATCAACGTCCGCGGGATGAAGATGCTCCGCGAGTGGGCGGCGAAGGAGAACGTGGAAGTGCCGTAAGGCACGAAGCGAGCATCGAGACGCGCGGCCCACCCAGGAAGCGGGGTGGGTCGCGTGCGTTTTAGGGCGGCGTGAAACAGTCGAACGGGTGCGTCGTCCTCTCTTCTGGGGCGACTGGCATCAGGGGGACACGCGGATGGAATGGGTGACTCTGGCGTGGTTCATCGGGCACGGGCCGATTGCGGCGGCGCTCGTCGTGGGCTTGTTCTGGGCGGCGCTGGTTCACCCGGAGCGAATCCGCAGCCGGTTGCAGTTCCGCCTGTCCGCGCTGTGCCTCGGCGCGTCGGTACTCGCGAGCACCTTCGTACCGCTCACGCTTCTCCTCTACACGACGGGCGAATCACGTTCGGACCGTGGTGGCGCGCTGGGATACCGTCTGTACTTCTGTGCGCTGCCGCCGATCTTTCTATCGCTGGCGATCTATTTCGGAATCGATTCGGTGATGGCGAAGCGCGCGCGACGCGACGAGTGACGGCTCATTTCTTCCTCTTCACACGTTCGCGCCCCTCACCCGTCCTCATCGGCTCGGTCTTGCCAATCGGCCGGGTCGCGACTGGTGTGGAACACCGAAATCACTTCCACGCGATCCGCCAGTTCGCGGTAGTACACGCAGAAGGGAAACTTGGTGACGACCGCCTTGCGCACGTCGCCACGCACGAGCGCGTGCATTCGGGGGGTCTTGCCGATGCGGGTCAACACCTCGTTGACGCGAACGGCGAAGCGCGGGCCGAGTCCGGCGCGGCGCGACTCGTAGAAATCAAAAGCGTCGTCGTACTCCCGCCGCGCCTCCGGTCGAAGGATGACGGGCAGGCTCATTTCCGTGCTCGCTTCAAAGACTCCTCGTACACGACCTCCCACGGAATCCCCGCGCCGGGGTCGGCGTCGGCAGCCGCGCAGCGCTCGTCAAGAAGCTTCGCCAACTCCGGCGTCATCGGCGGCACTTCGGGTGCCTGATAGCGCTCCGCGAGGAGCTCGAACAGGTACTCGCGGTCCGCGTCGGGCAGCGCCACGATTTGCGTCAGTATTGCTTCGGCAGTCATGGTCGGTCCTCCGGTGCGACACTCCCATCGTACCGCGAGCGGGGCCGGGTCGCTACCGGCGCGGGGTGAACAGCGAGTCGAGGAGCAGGCCCACGGACAGCGCATCGAACACGCCCAGCAAGCTCTTGGCGAGCGGGGCGTAAGCCCCCCTGTTCGCCCTTCAACGAACCACACAACGAACAGGGGGCTTACGCCCCAACTCGCCAAGCATTTACAGCAGCCCGGCCTTTTCCAGGATCGCTTTCAGCTTGGCCTTCTGCGCGTCGCCGAACGGCGCGACCGGGCATCGCATCGGCCCGGCGCTGCGGCCCAGCAGCGCCATCGACTCCTTCACCGCGCTGTTACCGGTGCCCAGGCTCATCGCCATGCGCACGCCGTGCAACCGCGACTGGAACTCGCGTGCCGCGTCGAGGTTCCCCTGTACGAACGACTCGTAGATGCCGACGCACAGGTCCGGGGCGATGTTGCACGACGCCGGGATCGCGCCTTGCGCGCCGTTCTGCAGCGCCGACAGGATGAGCGTGTCGCGCCCGTTCAGCACGCTGAACCGGTCGCGCGGGGTCTGGCGGATGATCTCGATGGTGTTCTGCAAGTCGCCGGACGAGTCCTTGATGCCGATGATGTTCGGCACCTCGGCGAGCCGCGCGACGGTCTCCGGCTCGATGCTCAGGCCGCCGCACGTGGCCGGGTTGTTGTACAGCACGACCGCGAGCTTCGTGCTCTCCGCGACCCGGCGGAAGTGGTCCGCGAGTTCGCTCTGGTTGGGCTTGATGAAGTACGGCGTGATGACCGACACGCCCGCGGCCCCTTCGCGCTCGGCCATCTTCGTGAGGCGGATCACCTCGCGCGTGGTCTCGGCCCCGGTGCCGGCGTACACCGGCGACCGCCCGCCGACGTGCGCGACCGCGTCCGCGACAATGGCCTGCTTCTCGCGCTCGTCGAGTGCGTAGAACTCGCCCGTGGTGCCCAGCACGAAGATGCCGTGAACCCCGCGCGCGAGCATCAGGTCGATGTGCGCGCGCAGCCCCGGCAGGTCAACCTCCTGGTCCGCGGTCATCGGCGTAACGACCGGGGGAATGATACCGCGCAGTTTCATGGAGCGTCTCTCTTTGAGGGTGGTGTTGGGAGTGTAGCAAATCCGCGCGGGGCGTCCGTACAACGAACGCATGTCGGAAACGTGGCTCCTCGCGGCCCTCATCTTCGCCGCCGCGGTGTTGTATTCGTCGGTCGGGCACGCGGGGGCTTCGGGCTACCTCGCGGCGATGGCCCTTTTCGGCCTCGCCCCGGCCCAGATGCGCCCCGCGGCCCTGCTGCTGAACGTCATCGTCGCGACGATCGGCACCGTGCGCTTTTACCGCGCCGGGTGCTTCTCGTGGCGGCTGTTCCTGATCTTCACCGCGGGCTCGATCCCCTGCGCCGTGCTCGGCGGCTACCTCACGCTCCCCACGACCGTGTACCGCCCAGTGCTCGGGGCCATCCTCTTGCTGTCCGCGGTGCGGTTGATCGCTCTGAACCCGACCATTGAAGGGGCGCAGAAGCGGCGCGTTCCGCTGCCGGTGGGCGTGGCGTGCGGGGCCGGGATCGGGCTGCTGTCCGGGTTGACCGGCACCGGCGGCGGCATCTTCCTGTCGCCGCTGCTGCTGTTTATGCGCTGGGCCGAAACGAAAGAGACCGCGGGCGTGTCGGTGGCGTTCATCCTGGCGAACTCGATTGCCGGTCTGATCGGACTGCTGACGAAGGCCCCGACGCTGCCGGCCGGCATCGGCGTGTGGGCGGGCGCGGTCGTAGTCGGCGGGCTGCTCGGCTCGTGGTTCGGCAGCAAGCGACTTGGGAACCGCACCCTGCGCCTGTTGCTCGCGCTGGTGCTGGTGGTCGCCGGACTGAAGATGATCCTGACGTGAGGCGCGAGGCGGTTCGACAAGCGAGGTCACTTGGGCAGCGCCGCGCCGAAGAAGCGGAGCCAGTTGCCGAAGAAGTAGGCGTCGATGTCGGCGCTGCTGTACCCGCGGCGGGCGAGCATGTCTTCGAGCTTGTGGACGTCGGTGATGGTGTCGAGGTCGCGCGGGGTCTGTTCCGTGCCGTAGCCGCCGTCGAGGTCCGTGCCCAGCGCGACGTGCTTCGTGTTCCCCGCGAACTGGCAGATGCGGTCGATGTGATCGACGATGGCTTCGAGGCCGACCACTTCCGGTTGCGTCTTCCCGCGCTCCCAGCCGGGGTACATCATCCAGGCGTCGAACGCGGAGCCGATCACCGCGCCGCGCTTGATGAGTTCCTTCACCTGATCGTCGGTGAGCTGCCGGTCGCCGGGCACGAGCGCCCGCAGGTTGTGGTGGCTCGCGAGCATCGGGCCGTCGTACACATCCATCGCGGTCCAGAACGACTGGTCGGAGAGGTGCGTCACGTCGAGGATCATCCCGACCTTCATGAACTGCTTCAACAGCTCGACGCCGACCGGGGTCATGGGGCCGTCGGTCGCGGTGCCGTAGGCGTACTGCCCGCGGCCGTAGTGGGCCGGGCCGACCGCGCGCAGGCCCAGGCCGAACCAGTGCGCCGTCTGTTCGGGCGTCACGATGGGGTCCGCGCCCTCCATACTGAGGATGATGCCGAGCGGGGTCGTGTCCGGGTTTGCCTCCCACGCGGCCCAGTGCGCCGCGAGGTCGCCGCGCGTGAGGATGAACTTGAGGTGCCCCTGCGCTTCGAGCAGCCGGTAGTAGCCGAGCGAGCCGAAGCAGTGCGAGTAGGCGATCTGCTGGGTCGCGTAGTCGATGTCCGCGCGCTTGAAGCCGAGGCGCGTGGCGGCGTCCGGCCCGCTGCGGGCGAGCACGGTGGCGACGCACACCGGCACGCGACACCGCTTCAGTTCGGGCAGCGTGAGTGTGTTGCGCCCGCGCCCCTTGATGTCGGTGAAGTCCTTTTCGATCTCGCGCAGCCGCGCGACCGGGAGCATCAGGTCGCGGTTGTAGTTGAGCGCGTTGAGGGCCAGGTCGAGGTGAGCGTCGATCATCGGGCGCATACGGCACACGCGGGGGAAAGAGGAACGCGGGGTGGGTGTGGTCGGTTATATGCGCCCGCCCGGCCAACCCGCGGCAAAAAAACCGACAACGGAACTGGGGATAAATTGTACTAGTGTATATTAAACATCTGGCGAGACCGGCGCGCGTTCATTCTCGACGGCACCGACCCCGGAACGGATCGCGGCCTTCCCGACCGAGCGGCTCGTCGCACCGGCCGGTGCGACCCCCGAGCAGGCGGTCCGGTTGGCCGGCCGCAATTCCGGGGTGTTCGCGTTCGCACGCGCCGCCACACGAGCGGGCCACGACGTGGTGGTGCGCCCGACCGAGAATTGGGCATCGCGGCCACGTGTTGGTATACTATACGCGCGTTCCGATTCGGTCAAGACCCGTTGCGAAGATAATCCTTGTCAGCGGCGGGCCAGCCGACGCAGGGTGCCGGCCAGCGGGAGCCGCCGCCACCACTTCCGCCGCTCCAGTTTCTGGCAGTGCGCGTCGACCTCGTGCAACCGGGCGACGACCTCGTCCAACTGGCCGCGGGCCTGGCGCGCCTGTTCCGTGCTCCACTCGCGCATCTGGACCAGCAACCGGTCGCGCTCGGCACACGCTTCCGTTAGCAGGGCGATCTGTTCGTCGCAGGTCCGCTTCGTGCGCGCGATCGCGTCGGCGCGGGCGTCACACTCGGTTTGCAGCACGTTGCGGCGGGCGGCGAGGTCGTGGGCGAACCGCACGAGCCGCGCCTCGTCCGAGTCGGGCGCGTGCGCGCCGGCCGCGATCTCCTCGGCACTCGCGTAGCCGAGCTGCGCGAGCAACGGGCCGTGCAGCGTGTAAAACGCGCGGAGCCGCGGCTCCGTCCAGAACTGGTCCGGCTTCCACGCCGGGTCGCCCGGCCCGAAGTACGCGGGGATCTGCTCGCGCAGGGTCGCGATCCGGCTCACCCACGGCCGCACCGGGCCGGTCACGCCCAGGTACGACGCGATCTGTTGGAGTACCGCCGGCCCCGGTTCCACGAGGTCTTCGAACCGCAGCACGAGCAGTTCGCCCTTGCGCCGTTCGCACCACGCCCGGTAGTGACTGGTCCACTCGCCGTAGGCGTGATCGCCCGCCAGGAGCGCGTCGAACGACGAGGAACCTGGGTGGTAGCTGTCCTGAAACTTGACGAAGCTCTTGACCGCGAGCCGGCCGTCGCGGACGACGTAGATGGCCTTCGCGTCGTCGCGCGGGAGCTGGTGCGTCTTGAGCAGCACCAGGCCCGGGCCGGTCCGGGCGCACCTGTAGAACTCGTCCGTGTCACCGTCGAGGTAGTAGTTGCCGTAGTGCCGGGCGCGCACGTCCGCCGCGTCGCGCAACTGATCCGGAACCTGCTCCAACCCCTCGCACGAGTCGAGGTCGAAACAGGTCTTCAGCACCTGCCGCAGCAGCGTGTTACCGGACCGCGGGTACGATGCGAGCCAGACCAACATGGGCCGTCCCTCCCCAGGCGATGCAATCGGAAAGATCGGCACACGCGGCACGGTATCTTGATGCGAGGAGCAAAATCGCGGTCCGCGCGGAAGTGGGGGAGATGGAGAAACGGTCAGGTGCCCGCGAACCGCGCGACCAGCGCGGCGTCCACGCGGCGCGGGCGGCCGGTCGCGGCGTCCAGCAGCACCCACACGGTTCGCGCCGTCACCAGCGGTTTGTCTTCGCCCGCGCGCAGCACCTCGGTGAACCGCTCCCAGGTCGCCCCGGCCGGCTCCCCGACCCACGTTCGCAGCACCAGTTCTTCCCCGGCGAACGCCGGGCGCAGGTACTCGACTTCGTGCCGCCGCACGACCCAGGTGAACGCGGCCCGCACGTCGGCCGGCGCGAGACTCGTCCAGTGCGCGACGGCCACGTCCTGAACGTACCGCACGAACGCGACGTTGTTGACGTGCCCCTGTCGGTCGATGTCGGCGTCCGGCACCAGTAGCGGCAGCGTGAACTTCGGCGCGGTCATCGGCGTCTCCCTTCGCGTTTTCGTGCGCCGCATTGTATCCTGACGGACGACTCGCGGAGGAACCACATGCTCGCCACGCTCTCTGTTCTGCTCGCGCTGGGCGCGCCCGAATCCGGCCCCGGGGCCGAGCCGGGCATCAACGGCCACTATGTGAAGTCGCCGTACCAGGACGGCACGACGCGGATCCGCGTGCTGCTGCCGGACACACTTGAGAAGGGGAAGAAGTACCCGGTCGTGTACGTTCTACCGGTCGAGGCCGAACTCGAAAGCAAGTACGGCGACGGGCTGAAGGAGGTCAAGAAGCTCGACCTGCACAACGGCCTGAAAGCGATCTTCGTGGCCCCGACGTTTTCGCACCTGCCGTGGTACGCCGATCACCCCACAAAAGCGGACGTGCGCCAGGAAGCCTATTTCCTCAAGGTCGTGGTGCCGTTCGTGGAGAAGACCTATCCGGCGAAGGCCGAGACTAGCGGCCGGTTGCTTTTGGGGTTCAGCAAGTCCGGGTGGGGCGCGTACAGCCTGCTGCTGCGGAACCCGGACGTGTTCGGCCGGGCCGCCGCATGGGACGCCCCGCTGATGATGGAGAAGCCCGGCCAGTACGGGAGCGGCGACATCTTCGGCACCGCGGACAACTTCGCCGGCTACCGCATTACCAAGTTGCTCGAAGACAACGCGACGAAGTTCCAGAAGGAACCGCGCCTGATCCTGACCGGCTACGGCGCGTTCCGCGATCACCACAAGCGGGCGCACGAGCTGATGGACAAGTTGAAGATCGCGCACGAGTACCGCGACGGCCCCGCGCTCAAGCACGACTGGCACAGCGGCTGGGTGAAAGAAGCCGCGGAACTGCTCCTGGCGAAACCGAAGTGAGGCGAACAGTGCGCGCGAGCATCTGCTGCTTTCTGGTCGTGTTGTGTGCCGCGCTCGCGGGCTGCGGGCGCGGGCCGGCGCGGCCCCACCCCGTGCCCGACCCCGAGGCCGACGTTGCCCCGCCACTCGTCATCGACCGGCGCTCCGACGCGGCGCAGGTGCGCGCCG
>SXHE01000308.1 GCA_005773755.1 Planctomycetia bacterium | reverse complement strand
GCACCCGACAGCACACGCGGAGCCGCCGCGCGTGCTGATCGTGGACGACCAGCCGGACATCCGCCGGCTGTGCCGGATCGCCCTCGGGGCCGAGGGGCTGCTGTGCGACGAGGTCGGGACCGGACCGGAGGCCGTGGCCCGTGCCGCCGGCACCGCCTACGACCTGGTGCTGCTCGACGTGGACCTGCCGGGCTTCAGTGGCGAGGAAGTGCTGCGCCGGCTCCGCCAGAACCCGACCACGCGGAACCTCAAGGTCGTGATGTTCTCCGGCGCGGCCAGCGGCGACGAACTCGCGCGCATCCTGCTCGCCGGCGCGGACGACTTCGTGACGAAGCCGTTCAGCGTCGTCCAGCTGCGCGCGCGGGTCAAGATCGCCCTGCGCCTGAAGGACGCGCAGGACCGCTCCGACGTGCTCAACCGCGAGTTGCTCATCGTGAACTCGGAACTGGAGCAAACGCTGGAGGCGCGCGACGGCGAACTGATTCACGCCCGCAACGGGCTGGTGTTGGCGCTGGCGAAAGTCGTCGAGCACAGGTCGGCGGAGTCCGGCAAGCACCTGATGCGGCTCCAGCGGTACTGCCGCGTGCTGGCAGAAGGGGCCGCGGCGCTGCCGGCGCTGGCCGCGGTGATCGACGCGAACTTCGTCCGCACGCTCGAGGACGCGGCCCCGCTCCACGACATCGGCAAAGCGGCACTGCCCGACCACATCCTGAACAAGCCCGGCCCGCTCGACCCCGGCGAGCGGCTGATGATGCAGACGCACACCACGATCGGCGCGGACACGCTCCGCGAGGTGTCGCGCCAGCACCCGTTCGCCACCGGGTTCCTGCACGTCGCCGTCGACATGGCCCGCAGCCACCACGAGCGCTGGGACGGGGCCGGCTACCCGGACCGGCTCGCGGGTGAGGGCATCCCGCTGGTCGCCCGGCTGCTCGCGATCACGGACGCGTACGACGCGCTACGCAGCCGGCGCGTGTACAAGCCCGGGCTTTCGCACCACACCGCGGTGTTGACGATCACCGACGGCTCGCCCGGACACTTCGACCCGGTGCTGATCGACGTGTTCCGCCGCGTCGCCCCGCAGTTCGACCGCATCTTCCGCGAGTTGGGCGAGTGAGCCGCCCGTTCGGTCAGTCGAACGCGCGCCACGTTCCGGTTAGCCTGACCGGGGGCGCGCCGGTATCTTGATCGCCATGCCACTCACTTTTCTCTGCCTCGCCAGTTACTTCAAGGGCAACCGGTTCCTCGAACGGCTGCGCGCCGAGGGGCACACCGTGTACCTGCTTACCGTCGAGCGGGCGCTCTCGGAGAGGTGGGCGCGGCACGCCTGTGCCGACGTGTTCGCCCTCCCGGATTTCGACAACCGCAGGGCGCTGGTGAACGCGGTCGCGTTCCTGATGCGGACGCGGACCATCGACCGGATCGTGGCCCTCGACGACTTCGATGTGGAGGTCGGTGCGTACCTGCGCGAGCACTTCCGCCTGACGGACACCGGCCCCGGCGATTCGCAGGCGCGGCTGTTCCGCGACAAGCTGGCGATGCGCGTGAAGGCCCGCGAACTGGGCGTGCGCATCCCCGACTTCTGCCCGCTGACCAACCACGACGCCGTGCGCGCGTTCCTGGCCCGCGTGCCGGGGCCGTGGCTCGCCAAGCCGCGCTCGGAGGCCAGCGCCGCTGGCATCAAGAAGCTGCACACCGCCGACGACGTGTGGAAGCGCGTCGACGAACTGGGCGACGACCAGTCGTTCCACCTGATCGAGCAGATGGTGCCCGGCGACCTGTACCACGTCGACTCGCTGACCGCGAATGGCAAGGTGGTCTTCGCCGAGGTGAACGCCTACTGGAAGCCGCTGCTGGACGTGTACCAGGGGGGCGGCGTGTACGCGACCCGCACGGTCCGGCGCGACCGCCCGGAGGTCGCGGCGCTGAGGGCCGCCAACGCGCAGGTGATGGAAGGGTTCGGCCTCGGCTGGGGCGCGTCGCACACCGAGTTCATGCGCGCCCACGCCGACGGGCAGTGCTACTTCATCGAGACCAGCGCCCGCGTCGGCGGCGCGCACACCGCCGAAATGGTCGAGGCAGCGACCGGCATCAACCTGTGGAGCGAGTGGGCGAAGCTCGAACTGTGCCGCGGCGGAACCTACGAGCTGTCGCCGACCGAGCAGCGGTTCGGCGGGGTGGTGCTGTCGCTCGCGCGGCAGGAGCGGCCGGACACGTCGGGCTTCACCGATCCCGAAATCGTGTACCGCGCGGAGCTGAAGAACCACATCGGGTTCGTACTCGCGGCCGACACGCCGGCGCGCGTCGAGGAACTGCTCACGCAGTACATGGAACGCATCCAGCGCGACTTCCACGCCGCCATGCCTGGGCAGGAGAAGGCGGGGCACTGACCCCCTCGCGGTCTGTTCGCCGCGCGGGTACGATGCGGGCGGAGGTACACAATGGCCGAGCTGACACTGGAAGAACGGGTCGCCGCGCTGGAGCAGTCCGTTGCGGAGTGGCGACAATCTCACACCGCCGGACCGCCCACGACAGGGAAATGGTGGGAGCAAGTCGGTGCGCCTTTCAACGACGACCCCATCTTCAACGAGATGGTCGAATACGGCCGCTACTCCCGAAAAACCGGGCGCGAGGCCCCGCCCGATTGGAAGCCCGGCGACCCGATCCCCGAACCGGACGCCGGGGACCAACTGCCGTGACACACTTGCTCGACACCGACACGCTGTCGATCTGGCAGAACGGAAAGGGGACCGAGTACGCGGTACTCGCTCTGCGCATGAGCGCTCACCCGCTGGCCGACATCGCCCTCTCGACGATCAGCTTTCACGAGCAGATGCTCGGGGCGAACTCGTACCTGAATCGTGGCTGGACGGGCGCGGACTTCGTAGCCGGGTATCGGCGACTGGAACAGATTCGCGGCTGATACACGCGCCTCGCGGTGCTGCCGTTCGACGCCAGCGCCGGCACCGTGTTCGACCAGTTGAAAGCGTCGAAGGTGAGAATCGGCACGATGGACCTGCGCATCGCGGCCACCGCACTGGCGCATAACCTGGTCGTGGTCACGCGGAACGCGCGCGACTTCGCGCAGGTGCCCGGCCTGGTGATCGAAGACTGGACGAAGTGAACGACCGGGCCGGACGCGCCGGCGCGGTTGACCCGTCGCTGGTTCGTCCGGCCCGGTGCTCGACTCACTTCGCGAACGCGGCGGAGCCGTCCTTGTAGGCCTTCAACAGCAGGCTGTCGGCCGTGAACACCGCGCCGTCGGCCGGTAGCCGCGCCGACCATACGAAGTAGCTCGCCTCCGTCGGGTCGGTGCCGCCCCCGACCACCAGGCGGACGTCGCCGCCGGCGCTCATGGTGGCCGGGTCCGCGGCCCACCGCAGCGTCACGTCGATCGTCTTCTTCGGGTCGCCGAAACCGTGCTTGACCGGGTCCGGCGAACCTTTCTCGAACGTCTTCGCCTCGGTCTTGGCGATCAGCTCCACGAACGCCGCCACCCGCTGTGGGTCGAGTTTGAACATGCCGGGCGTCGGCGGCTTGCTCTCCCACACGCCGGCCACGTTCTTCTCGAACTTCACCGCAATGCCGCCCCAGCCGGTCACCTCCACAACGTTCACCCGCGCGGCCGGCACGTCGCGGAACACCACGCGGTCGCGCAGGTCCGGGGCCGCGAGCCGGTTCATGTCGGCCTTCGGCAGCGTGAATATCACCGCCCGGCCGATCTGTCGGGCGTACACCTTCTCCGGGTCGGACGTGTCCTTGCCGAACTCGAACACGACCTGCTTCGCCCCGACCGCGTCCGGGGGCAGGTCGACCGTGACTTTCAGCCGCGGCACCGGCGCGAACCCGTACTCCGCCAGCTTCGCCGGCTCGTCGCCCTCCCACACGAACTTGTCGATGTGCGACGACAGGATGCCGGTCAGGTAGACCATGTCGCGGGCCGTTTGCCCGTCCGCCACCGCGCCGGCCCGCGGGTCGGGCGAGGCGAACCGCCACAGCGGGTTGATCGAACCCGGCGCGGGCTTGTCGTCGCGCACGATGGTGTAGTTGCCCGCGCCGGCCACGGTGATCTTCGTCGGCGACACTTCCGAGAACGACGCCAGCGACCGGTCGAGCAGGTCGAGCCGGGTCTTGAGAAGCGCGGCGAGCACGTCCACCGGCACGAGGCTCGACTCGGTCTTGACCGCAGCGTTCACGGCGAACTCGTGGACCACGCCGCCCGACATCGTGCGGCGGACGTAGATCGTCTCGCCGTCCTTGCGGCCGAACTGGAGCAGGGTCGCCTCGGCCCGCTGGGTCGGCGCGGCCTTCGGGTCCGCGCCGGGCGGGTTGAACCCGTCGGCCCATACGAACACCGAGGCCGAGATCGCGGTGAAGTTCGCCGGGTTCGGCGCGGGGAACTCCTTGACCGACCGCTTCGCACTCAGCACCGCGACCAGTTCCTCGACCAACTTCGCGTTCGCGGTCTGTGGGTCATTCGGGCCGCCGTACAGCTTCCACGCGCCGCCGACCTTGCGCAGCTTGATGGCTTTTTCCGGCGGTTGGCCGGCGGGCAGCACGTCGACGCCGTCCACCTGCGCGCGCGGCCCGACGGGGAGCAGATTGCGGTCGCGCAGCGGGGTGGGGTCTGTGATGATCGGGACGAGGCCGGCGAGGTTGTTCGTGGCCGACGCACGGATCACGCCCGGCTGCCCCTCGATGCTGGCGTAGACGGTGCCGGTGCTGCCGCCGCCCATCGGCGGGTGGCCCGGCATCTGCGGCATCTTCGGCGCGGGTCCGCCCGCCTCGAACTTGCCCAGGAACACGACCACGGTCTGGTTGTCCTTCGTCTTCATCTCGATGCGGACGCGGTCCGGGTAGTCGTCGTTCAGGCCGTACTCTTTGAGGTCGCCCGGCTTCTCGATGAAGGCGATCGCGCCGATGTTGGTCAGCGCGCTGAGCAGCGGGCTGACGCCGGTGAACTTGTCCGGCAGGCCGAACGGGTCGCCGTCCTGGTCCGCGTCGGCCCCGGCGAACGGGGCGTCGAGCTTCCACCCGCCGCTCGCGGTCTGCGACAGCTTCAGTTCCTTCTTCTTGTTGGGCAGCTCGAACTTGACCGAGGCGACGTCCTGGCCGCGGGCGGGCGCGTCGGACGGGACGATGTTCGTGGCGCGGAAGTCGCCGGTCCACTTGGCGAGGTCGCCGGCCGTGTCGCTCTTGCCGTCGTCCCGGAATAGCGCGTCGATATCGGCGCGGAACACGGCCATCGGGCGCTTCGGCTGCGCCGACGTGGTGACGAACACCACGCCCCGCTCGCCCCCGGTGACGTGACCGAGGTTGACCGTGGACGCGCGCTCCGCGCCCTGGCGGATCGTGACCTTCAACCCGGCGGGGGCGAGGCCGTGCGCGGCCGGATCGGTGCGCAGATCCTTGTACGGCGCCGGCTTGGCTTTCAGAAGCGCGGTGACGACCTGCTGCACTTTCGTGGGGTCGGCCTTCGCGGAGATCGGCTTCTGAATCTGCCAGGTGTTCCGCTCCTTGTCGGTGCGGACGATGAGCAGAACGGAGCCGTCGGCCTTCTCGAACTCGACGACGTCCACGTCGGCGACCTTCGCGCCGGTCGCCGCGAGTTCGGCCGCGAGCACGTCCGGCTTCGCCTCCTTGTCGTCGCTGAACGACAGGATCAGCAGGACCAGCCCGACGACAAACACGGCCCCGAACAGGATCGCGGTCAGACGGAAGTTCATCGGAGGAAGCCCCTGCTTAGGCGAGCGGGGGGCGTAAGCCCCCCGAG
>SXHE01000307.1 GCA_005773755.1 Planctomycetia bacterium | reverse complement strand
GCCGCTCCGCGGGCGACGGCTCGCGCTCGCCGCGCCGCCCGAAGCTGAAGTCGTCGTCGGCCTTGCGCAGCTCGCGGTACCGGTGGATGCCGAAGATGAACAGAAACCGCGGCGTCCGCTCGCTTTCTCCGCGCTGGCGCTTCTCGATTTCGGCGGTCAGCTCCGCGAGCGCGGCGGGCAGCCCGGAGCGCGGCACCGCGGTCGCGCCGGGCAGTTGGTCCGCGAACTTGCGCAGCGTCTCGGCGTCGTCGGCGTCGTCGGGTGTGCCGTCGAGCAGGGTGAAGGGGGAACCTAACCCCCCGGCCCCCTTCCCCAAGAGGGAAGGGGGAGCAAGAGTGCCGTCTTCTTCTTCTCCCCCTTCCCTTCTAGGGAAGGGGGCCGGGGGGTTAGGTTGCTGCGCCGCCAAGCTCAGCATTGACGCCACGACGAGCGCCCGCGCGCTGTCTTCGCTCTGGCCGATCATCAGCAGGTTCGCGCCCCCGTGCTGCCGGAAGAGCGCGGCCGTCGGCTCCTTGATCGCGACCGGGTCGCCGAGCCACGCGGCCGGCACTTTTACCGGCGAGTGTGTGCGCAGTTGCTTCGCCAGCGCGCGGTTGTTGGCGAGGTCGGCGTTGGTGTTGCCGCTAAACACCAGCGGCGCGGGCCAGCGGTCGCCGGCGCGCTGGTGCAGTTCTTCCAGCAGTTGCTCGCGGCGTTCTTCCGTCAGCCACACCACCTGGAACGGGTCGTTGCCCTCGATCAGCCCGTTCTGATCGTTGTAAATCGCCTCGCCGGGGCGCGACAGCAGCCGCGCCGCGGTGTTGTCCTTGCTCAAGATCAACTGCGCGTCGGCGTCGGAGCATTGCAGCGCGACGCGCACCGCCATCTGGTCGATGGTGCTGCGCGCGAGCGAGTACGCGCCGCCGAGCGTCTGCGAACCGAGCAGGACGTGCAGCCCGAACGCGCGGCCCTGGCGCACCAGCCGGTCGAGCAGCAGCGACGCCTCTTGTGCGAGCTTGTCGTCTTCGGTGAAGAACGCCTGGAACTCGTCGATCACCAGCAGGATGCGCGGCGTCTTCTCGTTGGGCTTCGCGGCGCGGTAGCCGGCGAGGTCGTTCACCCCGGTGTCGCGAAACTTCTCGCCGCGCTCGCGCAGGATGCCGTCGAGCCGCTGGAGCACGCTCAGCCCGAACTCGCGCTCGCTCTGGATCGCGACCACGCGCGCGTGCGGCAAGCGGTACGTCGCGTACCACTGGAACTCGACGCCCTCCTTGAAGTCGATCAAGTACAGTTCGGCCTCGTCCGGGCTGTATGTGAGCGCGAGATTCGTAATGAGCGCGTGCAGCAGCGTCGATTTGCCGGAGCCGGTTTTGCCGGCGATGACCGCGTGCTGCGCCGTGCCGCGACCGAGCGCGAACACCTGCTTCCGCGTCGCGCCCGCGCGGCCGACGGCCACCTCGAAGCCCTTCGCCGCGCTGCCGTGCCACACGTCGTCGGGCTTCGGGGCGATGTAGTCGAACGGCACCTCCACGCGCACGGCTTCCTTGCTCGTCTTGCCCACGCGCTGCACGAGCGCGGCCACGGTCGCCGGGTCCGGCGGCCGGTCGAAGGCCGGCGGGAACGCGGCCAGCACCGCGTCCTTCGGCACGAACCGCCCTTCCTTCCACGCGGCCGTGTAGCTGGCGGCTTCGAGGTCGGCGATGTTGAAGTCGCGCGGCATCGCGGCCTTCGTGTCCGCGGTCACGAGCACGCACACCCCACACGACGGGCCGCTTTGCGCGAGGCTGACGAGCCGCTTGGCCGCCTCCGGGGTGAAGCCACTTGGGAAGTTCGCAATAACTAGCACGCGATACGGCTCGGCCACTTCGCCCGCGGCCCGGTTGTACTCCTCGATGCTCTTGTACTGGTTGCGGAGGTACTTCTGGATCACGCTCGCGGTGTGGTCGGTCAGGTCCGCGAGGCGCGACTCGATGTCGCGCGGCTCGGTCCAGATTTTCGCCGTGACGAGCTTCTCGTCGAAATCGGCGAGGTGCATGAACGCGGCGAAGTTGTCGCCCAGCCCGACCGGGTCCACGATGGTGAACCGGACCTTGCCCGGCGGCAGGCCGGTGAGGAACCGGAGCATGATCGCTTGCAGCGCGGTCACACCGGCGGCGCGGCCGTCGTCGCGACAGCGGAGCAGCACGGAGCAATGTTCGGAGAACGGCAGGAACGCGGGCACCGCGCCGGCCAGTTCCGGGGGCGGCGCGAGCCGCGGGTCGGTGGGCACGGCGTCCGTGATCGCGCTCAGGTCAACGCTGAGGTCGCCGAACCGCACACCGGCGGGCACGCGCGCCGCGAGCGGGCGCTGCGCGGTGAACTCGTCCCACTCGGGGAACGCCTCAGCGCCCGCGGCGCGCAACTCGGTGAAGGTGTTCGCGACCGCGGCGGTCGTGCCGTTCCACGCTTCGGCCATCGCGCCCCAGGCGGAATCGCGCGCCGCGGTCGCCCCGGCCCCGCGCTCCGCGACCGCGTCCCCCACGGCCTTCAGCTCGCCGCCGAGCCGCGCCTCGATTGCTTCCTTGCGCGTGCGGTGATCCTCGTCCACCGCGCGGCCGGTCTTGCCGCGCTTGCGGCGGGCGTTCTCGCTCGCGGTCGCGAACTCGGACTCAATTCGCAGCATCTCGGCTTCGTACTGCTTGCGCTGCGTTTCGAGCAGCGGGATGTAGTAGGCGTCGGTCTTCTCGCGTTCCTTCCGGTGCTTCTCGCGCAGCCGCTCGATCTGGGCGACGAACTCGGCCGTCGCGTACTCGTTGAGCAACTTCACCGCGCGCCCGGCCTCGGCAATGCGCTCCGCGATCTGTTTGCCCTCGCGCACGGTCACGCGCCGGCCGAGCCAGCGGAGCAGCGCCCATGTGCCGAAGCCGAACAGGACGGCGACCGCGCCCGCGACGATCCCGGCCGTGACCTTGTCCGGCACGAATGCGAACGCGCTCGCGCCGACCGCGCCGAACAGCACCAGCAGCACGAAAAGCCGCGCCGGGTGGCCCCAGCCCGGCGAGCGGCGGAGGGCCAGTCGCGCGATTCCGTCTTCCGCGCGCGCCAGCCACTTGTTCATGCGGCTGATGGGGTCGTCGTCCGTGGGCGGCGGCAGTTCGCCGGTGAACTCGACGTCCGCGCGCGACACGCGGCCGCGCTTCAGCAGCGGTTCCAGTTCGGCCCACAGTTCCGCGGCGCGCTCGTCGCCGGCCGCGGCCTTGCGCTGGAGCGCTTCGAGTTGCTCCTTCGCGGTCTTCTCGCCGGCCTCGAGCACGGAATCGTGCTTCCACACGTCGCCCTTGTAGTCGTCGTCGCCCTTCTGCTGCGCGGCGGTGAACCGGGCGTGCGTCTGCTTGCGGCGGTCGTCGCGGGCGCGGTCGGCCGCGAGTTGCTCCGCGGTGTGCTCCTTCGCCAGCCGCTCCGTTGTCGCGGCGTGTTCGGCGTCGAGCGCGCCCACCTCGCTCACGAGGCCCGCGGCGTGCGTCTGGCGCGCGCGGGCCAGTTCGCGCTCGCCGCGCTCGGTAGCGGTTTGGTGCGCCGCGGTCAGTTCCGCATCGGCGGCGGCTCGTGCGCGGGCCGCGTCCGTGAGGCGCGCGAGCGCGGCCCGCTGCCGGTCGAACAGGTTGTCGGACATGGGTGCCCCGTGCGTGCGAAGTCCGGCCGTAAGGTCGGGGGTACTGGTTCGGTCCGCGTCTCGCGTCGCGCCTGCGGCGCGAACGGGCGGCCCGGTCGCGGGATCGGAGAGCCGGGCGCGGGAGAGGGAGTCGAGCGCGGCGACAACGTCGGCGGCCGTCTGGTAGCGGTCGGCCGGGTCGCGCGCGAGGAGCTTTCGAACGATGGCGTCGAGCGCCGCGGGCACGCCGGGCCGCAGGGCCGCGGGCGACGGCGGCGCGCCGGTGTCCATCGCGCGGAGCTTCTCCGGCAGCGTGTCGCCGGGAAACGGGGCCGCGCCGGTGAGCAGAAAGAACAGCGCCCCGCCCAGGCTGAACAGGTCGCTGCGGGCGTCGGCCCGGTCCGGGTTGGCGGCCTGTTCCGGGGCCACGAAGTCGGGCGTGCCCAGGAACGTGCCCGGTTCGGCCGCGGCCTCCGCGTCGCGCCCGGTCGCGTTCAGCACGCGGGCCAGCCCCAGGTCGAGCAGCTTCACCCGCGGCGGCTTGCCCGGCTTCGCGCCGTCGGTGCCGGGCGCGGGCGCGACCATCACGTTGCTCGGCTTCACGTCGCGGTGAACCAGCCCCTGCTCGTGCGCGTGTTGAAGCCCCTCGGCCGCCTCCCGGATGTAGTAAACGGCGTCGGCCACCGGCAGGGGACCGGAGTTCTCGACGAGCCGGCGCAGGTCGGTGCCGTCCACGAACTCCATTGCGAGGTACGGGTGCGGCCCGTTCAGTTCGGTGTGGAACACGGTGACGATGTTCGGGTGGTTGAGCCGGGCCGCGGCCCGCACCTCGCGCTCGAACATGGCGCGCACGCCGGGCACGCTCAGCCCCGGCGGGCAGATGGTCTTGATCGCGACGAGCCGGTTCAGCGCGAGCTGCCGCGCCTTGTACACGACACCCATGCCGCCGACGGCCAGTTCCTCCAGCAGCTCGAAGCCGGCGAGGACCGGCCCCGGTTCGCGCGTTGTGGAGGCGACGGCCGAGGCCGCGCGCTGCTCCACGGACTGGAGCACCGTGCCCGGTTCGTCCGGCGGGCGCGCGCCCGGCGAACACACCGGGCAGGCGCGCCGCACGTCGCCGGGCACGGTGAGGGCCAAGTCGTGGTCCCACGAGTGGCCGCACGGGCAGGTTAATCGAATGGCCGACATGAGCTGTTCCGGGCGAAGAACCGGGCGGTCACGAACCGAACTCGCACTCCTGGCGCACCTGTGTGAATAATACGCTGAGCTGATCGATGGCGCGCAGGGCGTCACTCACGGCCGCGTCGAGCGGCTCCACGGTTGATTCGCCGTGGGCGCGGCGCACCTCGTCGTCCCAGCCGTCCTGCGACGCCTCCCACTTCGCGCGCGCGGTCTTCTGTGCGTCGTACATCTGGCTGCGCGTGGTGCCGAATCGCATTAGGGGGACTCCTCCGAAGGGGAAGAACCTAACCCCCCGGCCCCCGAAGAACCTACCCCCCCGGCCCCCCTCCCTTCAGGGAGGGGGGTGAGCGAGGGTTCTGCCTCCCGCGCGCCGTCTGACGTTGACGAGGAACGTAACTCTTTCTCCCCCCTCCCTTCAGGGAGGGGGGCCGGGGGGGTAGGTTGCCTTTCCTCCCCCTCCCCGCTCCGGGGAGGGGGCTGGGGGGTGGGGTTGCTTTCCCGGCTGCTCAGCGGCGCGTAGTCCGCCCGCAGACCGGCGTAGCTCTCCAAGGCCGCGACGCGCCGCGTCAGTTCCGCCAGTGCGACGGGTAGGTCCGCTTCCAGCATCGAGCGCAGCCGGCGCGACGCGCCGGTGAACAGCTCGTCCACCAACTTCGGCAGCCGGCCGAGCCAGCGGCGGCACGTCTCCACTTTGTCTTGCGCGTGCTCGAGCCGGCCCTTCGCCAGCCGCAGCGCCTTCTCCTGCACGGTACAGTCCGGCTCACGGCCGTCCCACGTCGGGAACTTGCGCTGCGACAGTTCCGCCTTCGCGCGCACGACCCCGTCTTCGCAGTCGCGCACGGCCCGCCGCCAGAGCGCGACTTGCTCCTCGACCCAGTCGAACGCGCGGCGGATTTCGAGATCGACGCCCGCCATCGCCTCGGCGAGCAGATCGCCGTAGGTGGCGAGATCGGCCCGCCAGTCGACGACCGCGGCGATGCTCCGAACGTCGGCGGACATGACTCACCGCTGGGAAAGATACTCTTCGATCCGCTCGGCCTTGCGGAGCAGGAACGGGATGTGCTCGTCGGACACTTCCAGGAACCGCTCCAGCACCTGCATCGTGGACTCGAACTCTTGCCGGAACCGGTCGTGCTCCTGGTCGCGCCAGCTATCGCCGAGCGCGACGAGCTGCCCGTGCAGGCCCGCGAGCGCGGCCTGCAAATCGGCGTTGAACCGCTTCAAGTTGGTGGCGAACCGGCGCACCTCGGCCGGGTCCACGATGGCCTGCGACATGCGCGCTCCTGGGGCGATTGACGTGATGCGCTACCCGATTATACGGCGAGCCGGCGTCGGCGTTGGCCGCATGTGGCTCATGGCTTCACGAACCACGGCTTCGCGGTCGGCTCGCTCTTGAAGAACTTCAGCATGTGCTCCGCGACCTTCCGCTGACCGGCCGGCGACGGGTGCGTGCCGTCGTTGGCGAAGTCGCTCTGCTCGTAGGCGAGGCCGTCCGCGTTCTTGGTCGTACCGTTGGCCCACAGGTACGGCCCCCAGGAGAGCCACGGGGCGTTCACGGCCCCCTTCTTCGGGTCGAAGTTCAGTTCCTTGTCGCCCTTCAGTTGCTCCTCGATCAGCCACTTCACCGAGAAGCCGGACTCGAAGGCGTACGGCTCCGGGTTCAGGCCGGTGGTCGCATAGCCGCCGTAGGTGCGGCCGGAGAGGTACACCATCTTGAGGTTCGGGAACCGCACCTGCATCGCGCGGGCGATCTGGCGCAACTCGTCGCGCAGCGTTTGTGCGTATTTGGGGAACCCGTCGCGGGGGCCGGCGTCGGCCTGCTTGATCCACGCGACCTGAACCTGCTCGCGGGTCGCGTTCGCGGCCTTCAGCCGCTGATCGACCACCTCCCAGTACTTCGTGCCGCTGCCCTTGTCGTCGGGGTCTTTGATGCGGGCCGCGGTCATCCCGCCTTGCGCGCCGTCCACCAGCACGAGCGCCGGGTGTTTCTCCTTGTCGGCGTCCGCGAGCCGCTTGAACGTGGAGAACGCCTGTGTGGTGTTGCTCATGCCAACGGACAGCATGACGACCTTCCCGGTCGCGGCCGGCTTGCCGTCGGCGTCGAGCGGGCGCAGCGCCTTCGCCCACGTCAGGCCCGCGTCGTCGTGGGCCTTCGGCCGCTCGTTCTTGCCGCCGGGGTACAAGCCGCCCTCGTAGCCCTGATACTTCTCCGCGCCGAGGCCCGGCAGCGGTTTCAGCTTCGACGTATCGACCTTCGGCTGCGGTTGGCCGGGAGGAGCGCCCAACCGCATCGCGGTGAGCACGTCCTTGCCGTTCTTCGCGGCGCTCTTGAACATCACCGCCGCGCCCGGCTTCAGGTCCTTGTCCTCGAACGGCTTCGCGACCTGCTTGCCGCCGGACCGCACGTCCGCGTCCGCGGTCAGCAGGAACGTCTGATCCTTGCCGTTGACCGTGATGGTCACGGTGCCCTTCTCCGCGTCGAGCGCCTTGACCGTGCCGCGCCGGATCTCGTCCTGCGCGACGACGAACCCCAGCGCGAGCGCGAACAGCGACAGCGCGACGACGACGCGGAACATGGGAGACTCCTCTACTTCCGCAACACCCAAGCTACCACGACGATGAACACCGCGCCGATGGCGAGGCTCAGGTGCTGCGCGGTGAGCGGGGCCACGTCGGGGATGCCGAACATCGGGCCGAAGAGCGCGACCGCCGCGCCGGGCACGGTCACCAGCGTCGGCCGCCACCCGAAGTAACAAACGCCGTTCAGCAGCACCAGGAGACCCGTGAGCGGCAGCGCCCACGTGTTCAACACCGGCTTGAGTTGGGCCGGCACCTCGACGCCGCCGGGGATCGCCAGCGGCTTGGTCGCGCTCGCGGCCTTCCACGCGCCGTCGAAGTCCCCTGAGAGTAGAGCGTTCGCCGCCTTGCTCTCTTTCAGCAAATCGTTCTGGTGCAGCCAGAACAGCCCGACCGCGAACAGCACCGCCCCCAGCGCCAGCCGCAACCGGCGGCCGAGCCAGTCGTTCATGAAGTCCTTCAGCCACAGGCTGCGGTGCTTCTTGCCGGCCAGCGTCATGCCCGGTTCCGGCCGCCGCCGGGCCTTCGCCGCGGCCACCAGTTCCTTGATGCTGACCTCTTTCCCCTCCTTGCGGTCCTGCTTCGCTTCCGCGGCCTGATCCACCATCTGCGCGGCCATCTCTTCGGCCTGCGCCTTCGCGTCGGCCTTGCTCACGCCCTCCGCGACGAGCGCCTTCGCCTCCACCTTCTGCAAGTGCGCGCGCTCCTTCGCGACGCGCCGCGCTTCGACCTTCGCGTCGGCCCACTGCACGATGGGTTCGCGCCAGGTGCCGTGCTTCTTCCACGTCTCGCCGGTGTCGCCCTTGCGCGACGCCCGCGCCGCGAGCATCGCCTCGTACCCGAACAGCCCCTCGTAGAACGGCTCCCAGTGCGGCCCGCTGAACTTGCACACGAACTGCCGCACCGCGTCCTCTTCCAGCCCGGCCAGGCGCAGCGACTTGAGCAGCCCGCGGGCCTCGTCCAACGGGGCCGCTTGCGTCTTGGTCGCGGCCCGGTCGGTGATGAACCACAGCAAAAGCGCGAGCACGACGGACAGCAGCGCGAACCCGAGCCACGCCCAGAGGAACCCGAACAGGTAGAGGGTGACGAGCAACAAAAGGGTTCCGCCGACCCAGGTGAGCCAGTCGAAGAACCGCATCCCGAACACGACCGCGCGGACCTTCGTGAACACCACGCTTCCGGTGAGCGTGCCGTGGGCGACGAAGTACGCCAGCGGGGTCATCAGCGCGAGGCCGAGTAACCCGCCGGCCACGGCCGTCATGCCGCTGAACGCGGCCCCGACCACGCCCAGCGCGCACGCCGCGAAGAACGCGAACCCCAGCGACCGCTTCAGCCCGCCCTTCGACCGGAACTGGTACTGGTGGGCGCACTTCTCCAACTGGTCGGCCTGTTCCTCCTTCGGGTTGAACGGCCCGGTGCGCTCCAGCCCCAGGAAGCCCTCCAGCGCCGCAATCACCTCGTCCATCGACTGATGCCGGTCGTCCGGCTTCTTCGCCATCATCTTGAGCAGGATCGCCGAGAGCGCCTTCGGGACGCGCTTCACCACGACCTCCGGCGGCACGATGGGTTCGGTCTGGTGCTTGCTGATGATCTCGAGCGCGGTCTTCCCCTCGAACGGGGGCCGCCCGGTGATGAGTACGTAGAGCGTGCAGCCGAGCGAGTAGATGTCCGCGCGGGCGTCCACGCTGCCGCTGTCGGTCGACTGTTCGGGACTCATGTAGGCCGGCGTGCCCATGACCGCGCCGGCGCGGGTCAGGTTGGAGTTGCCCGGCGTGTCGTCGTCCGCGGGGGGCAGCGCGCCGGCCGCTTCCGGCAGGTCGCCACCGGGCAACTTCACGAGGCCCAGGTCGGCGACCTTCACCACGCCTTCGAGGTTCAGCATCAAGTTGTCGGGCTTGATGTCGCGGTGAACCATGCCCTGGTTGTGGCCGTAGCGGAGACCGCGCGCGGCTTGCAAGATGTACCCCACGGCCACGTCCGCGGGCAGTTTGCCCTCCTTCTTCACGATGTCCATGAGCGACTGACCGGGCACGAACTCCATGCTGAAGAAGTGCTGCCCCTTGTCCTCGCCGATGTCGTAAATCTGGATGACGTTGTGGTGCGTGAGCTGTGCCGCAGCGTAGGCCTCGCGCGTGAACCGGGCGACGAAGCTGGGGTTCTGTGCGATCTTCGGGTGCATCACCTTGAGCGCCACCTTGCGGTCGAGCGACATCTGCCGGCCCAGCAGCACCGCGCCCATCCCGCCCTTGCCGAGCACCTTGAGCACCTCGTACCCGCCGAGGCGCGGGGGCACGTCGTCGCCCAGCGCCTGCGGCTCGTCCTCTTCGGGTTCGGGTGCGCCGGGCACGCGGGTCTTGGCCGGGTCGGTCTTCGGCTTCTTCGGCGCGACGCGCGACGCGCTCGCCTCGGTGTCGTCGCGCGCCGGCTCGGCCTCGTCGGTCGAGGTGAAGTCGCCCGTCGCGCCGCCCACGTCGGCCGCGCCGCCGGGTTCGTTGCTCGCGGTGAACTCGCCGGTCACACCCAGATCGGCCTTCTTCGGCGCGGCTTTGGGTTTGGCCACGGGCTTGGGAGGCGGCGCGTCGGCGCTGGTAAAATCGCCGGTGGCGTTGGCGTCCGGTTCGCGCACCAGGGTCTTCGGCGGGGCGGGCTGCTTCGCCACCGGCGCGGGCTTCGGCCCCACGTCGGCCGCGGTGAAATCGCCCGTCACGTTGGGATCGGCCGCGGGCTTGGGCGCGGGCTTCGCAACAGGCTTCGCCGGCGCGGGCTTGGGCGCGGCCACTTGTGGCTTCGCAACAGGCTTCGGCGCGGGGCCGCGCGCCACCGTTGTATTCGGATCGACCTCTGGCTCTTGCTCCGGCTCTGCTTCCGTACCGGTGTCGGCGTCCTCGAACTCGTCGGGGTCTTTGCCCTCGAGAATGAGCGCCGCGCGGTCCTCATCAGAGAGCTTGCGCTTGGGCTTGGCCGCTGGGGGCTTCGCACCTGGGGATTTGGGTACCACATTGCGCGCGGTGTCGGCCACCGGCGCGGTCTTTGGCACGAGCTGCTGCACCCGAACAGTGCCGTTCGGATCGTCGGGCACGAGCAGGAGGAACGCCTTGCCGCAGCCGGGGCACTTGGGCTGGAACTTGCCGGGCTTCAACCCTTTCGGGTTGAGCACCGCCTTGCAGTACGGGCACGCGAAGCTCATGGGGCGCGACTCACAGGGGGAAGGCCCGGCGCGCGCGACGCGACCCCGCGATCGCGGGGATGAAGGTAAATAAGAGCGCGGCGACTGGCGGCGGGTCGGGGCGATTATACCGAGTCGAACCGCGCCGCGCGCGAAGAAACCGTGTCGAACAATTCGGCGCTTTTTCCGCGCGGCCGACTTGACTTCGGCACAAGTGACGCGCACACTTGTTCAGTATCACATCTTCGGAGGACATTCCATGTCCGCATACGACGCCCCGACCCTCGACTCCGCCACAATCGCCCGCATCGCCGACCTGCGCTCGCGCGGGTACGGCTGGGACCACGTCGCCCGCGACCTGGGCCGGCGGGCCATCGACCTGACCGGCGCGTGCTACGACGACACGCGCTACGAGAAGGCGCTCGCCCGCGCCAAGCGCGAGCTGCGCGACGAGCGCACGTCCGAAGCCTGCACCCGGCTCCAGATGCAGATCCGCGACCCGTCCGACCCCAAGCGCGCCCTCGAAGCGGCGAAGGCGCTGGCCGAGATCGTGCTCGCGGAGGAGGCGCGCGAGTCGAAGGAGCGCATCGAGACCAAGAAGTGCGACACGCGGCTGGAACTGGAGCGGATGCGCGACCGGCGCAACGCCGAGCGCGAGGCGCTCGCGGCGAAACTCGAAATCGAGAACCTGCGGTGCGAAACCCGGCTGAAGGTGGAGGAGCTGCGCGCGGCGGCCCGCGGACAGAAGGCGGAGAAGCCGGACCCGGCCGACCGGCCGCTGACGGAGAAGGAGGAGCAGCAGATGAACGACGCGTTCTGGCGCGGGCAGGAGCGCGTGGCCGCTGAGTTCACCGGGCCGCTCGCGGAGGTGTACCTGTGGGGCGGCGCGCACCCGATTTGCAACGGCACGCCCCCGGGCCGCGGCGACACCCGCGTGGCGGTCGTCCGCGACGAGAACGTCCGGGGCCGGCGCGTCTTCTGGGCGACGACCCACCCGATGCCCACCGACACGCTCAACGGCCCGTTCCTCGATCCGCCCACCGAAACCGAAGGTGCTCGCGGCGGCGCGCCCGATTCCGCATAATGGGAATCACGACCGCTCCGCCCCGTTGCACGCCCTCGTGAAAGGCTCACCCGTGGTTGACAAATACTTGCCGGCGCTCTGCGCCGCGGTCCTGCTCGTGGCGGTGCCGGCGGGCGCGGCCGATCCGCCCGCGGTCTCCGCCGCGCGCATCAAGGCCGACGTGAAGCTACTCGCCAGCGACCGGTTCGAGGGGCGCGGCCCCGACACGCGCGGCGAAGAACTGACGACCGACCACATCGCCGCCGAGTTCAAGAAGGCCGGCCTGAAGCCGGCCGGGGCACGCGGCTCGTACCTCCAACCGGTCCCGCTCGTGCGCGTCGTCACCAGCGCGAAGTCCACGCTGCGCGCGACAAAGGGGAAGGACGCGCTCGACTTCGTGTGCGAGGACGACTTCTCCGGCACCGGCCAGACGCAGACCGATCTCGAAGAGTTCGACGCCGAGGCCGTGTTCGTCGGCCACGGGATCACCGCGCCCGAGTTCGAGTGGGACGACTATGCGGGCACCGACGTGAAAGGGAAGATCGTCGTGCTGTTC
>SXHE01000306.1 GCA_005773755.1 Planctomycetia bacterium | reverse complement strand
GTGGACCGCAAGACGGAACGGGTCGGCTCGCCGCACGTCCTGGTCTGCACGAAGAACACGGCGTCCTTCGAGGCCCGACTGAAGAAGTACCACGAGGACTGCCGGCACCTCGCCACGATCCGCACGATCGAACGGGCGCTCCCCGCGTGAGCCGAAATCCGGGCATCAGGAAGTGGGCTGGGCCAAGGCACTGGAATCAGCGGAAACCCCGATTCCGGCGGCGGTTCCGGCCACTTTCTCGATGAGAGCGGTTCCGTCCCGTTTGCGTCCGCAAGTGTGATGGAATAGCACTTGGCCGATAATCTCCTGTCGGTCTCTCAGCGGCCGGACTCGGGCTCGGCCGGCGAACGAAGTGATCCGCTTCACACGACGGAGGTGCGGTCGTAAGACGGCCACGCCGTTACTCGCCGTGTCGGCGTTGACCAGCGTGCTGCACCGCGCCACGGAGACCATCTGCGTGTCGGGCGTGGCGAAACCTATCGGCCCATCACTCTCCACCGGCAGCGGTGTCCGGGTGTTGTTCTCGAACGAACGCACCCACTGCTCGTCCTCGCCGAGGACCGCGAAAACCCTGTCCTGCCGGTCGAGCTCTCGACCTTACGGTTGCCCGGTGGCTCGCGGTTCGGCTCCAGTTCGGTGAACCGATTGGTCTTCACGTCGGATACTGGTGCCCCCGGGTGCGGTCGAGGTTGTTGGATCAAGCCTCCAACACGCCAGGTTCCTTCACATCGGCACCAAGTAGCGGCTGTGGAAGGCGCCGCGAACATGACCACACGCCGCCGCTGCGGTCAACGCGTTCGCCGGGAGAACTTCTGGTGGATACCCCCAAATTTGTGGTAACATCCGATTCCTGCCCGGATCCACCTACCCTCCCCCTTACGCCGCCATGACGCCACCTCGCATCCTCGCTGCCGCTGTCGTCACCGCCCTCTCACTCGCGTCCGTCGCCGCAGACTTCGCGGGGGTCAGCCCGGTCGTGTTCGGCCCGGACGACCCCCGCACCAAAGATCTGCCGAAGACGATGGGCGCCGACGCCCGCCGTCGCATGCAGCAGGCCAACCAACGCGAGTCGAAGGCGTTCGCCGAGGTGACTACGAAAGAGCAGTGGGAGAAGTACCGCGACGTGCGCATCAAGGCGCTCAAGGAGTCACTCGGCACGTTCCCCGAAGCCCCGAAGGACGTGCGGGTCGTGGTCACCCGCAAGGTTGAGGGGGAGGGATATGTAATCCGCAACACGCTCTACGAGTCGCGGCCGGGGTTCTGGGTCGCGGCCAACCTGTACCTGCCCGCGAAGCCGCCTGAGAAGATGCCCGGGATCATCATCGCGCACGCCCACCACGGCGGCAAAACCGGCGGCGAGTTGCAGGACATGGGGATGACCTGGGCGCGCTCCGGCGTCGCGGTGCTGGTGCCCGACCAGCTCGGGTACGGCGAGCGCCGGCAGCACGGGTTCAACACCGAGAAAGACTTCGACAAGCCGTACCGGGTGAGCCGCCAGGACTACTACTTCCGGTACAACTCGAACCTGCAGCTCTCGGCGGTCGGCGACAGCCTCATGGGCTGGATGGCGTGGGACCTGATGCGCGGGGTGGACGTGCTGCTGAAGCAGCCGACCGCCGACCCGAAGCGGATCATCCTGATGGGGGCCGTGGCCGGTGGCGGCGACCCGGCCGGGGTGGCGGCGGCACTCGCCGACCGCATCGCGTGCGCCGTCCCGTTCACCTTCGGCGGGTGGCAGCCGGAGTCGAGCGTGCTGGAGAACCCGGACCGGGACTTCGCGTGGTTCGGCGACGGGTACTGGGAATCGACCCGCGGGCTACGGGATGGGGCGCGCGACGGCTTCGCCCACTTCGTGATCGTCGGCAGCATCGCCCCGCGGAAGTTGCTACACGCCCACGAGTTCGCATGGGACCCGAAGAAGGACCCGGCGTGGCCGCGGCTGCAGAAGATCTACGGCTTCTACGGCACCGCCGACGCGCTCCGATTCGCCCACGGGACCGGCGCGCTCTCGGGTCGGCCGCCGGAGAGTTCGCACTGTAACCACATCGGCGCGGTCCACCGGAAGATGATCTACCCGGCGCTGCGCGACTGGTTCAACATGCCGATACCGGAGGAGTACACCAAGAACCGTCCGGCCGCGGACCTGCGGTGCTGGACCGACGAGGCCCGCAAGGAGCTGCAACCGAAGACGCTCGCCGAAATGGTCGCCGGACTGGCCGCGGAGCGCCGCGCGGCAGCCGCGGCGGGTGACGCCCGGGTCGCCTGGGCGAAGCGGCTCGGGAACGTCGAGCCGGTGGCGAACCCGAAGGTCACCGAACACAAGACCGAGGACGTGCCCGGCGGCACGCTCGCCCGCTGCGCCCTGGAGACGGACTCCGGCATCACCGTCCCGGTGTTCCTCATCACCCCGAAGGAGGCGAAGGGGAAACTGCCGGTGGTCGTGATGGTGGCTCAGGGCGGGAAGGCCGGGTTCCTCCGGGAGCGGGGCGACGCAATCACCGAGTTCCTGAAGGCTGGCGTGGCGGTGTGCCTCGTGGACGTCCGCGGGACCGGCGAGACGCGGCCGGGCACGTCGGCCGACCGCGGCAGTTCCCCCACGTCGGTGTCGCAGACGAACCTGATCCTGGGCCAGCCGGTCCTCGGGTCGCAACTCCGCGACCTGCGGACGGCGGTCCGGTGGCTGCAAGCCCGCGACGGCATCGACGGGAAGAAGCTGGCCGTGTGGGGCGACTCGTTCGCGAAGGTGAGCGCCCCGGTCGTGCGGCTCGCGGTGCCGCACGACCTCGAAACCCCGCCGGTGAGCGAGCCGGGCGGGGCGAACCTCGCGCTCCTCGCCGCTCTGTTCGAGGACGGCGTCGCCGCGGTGTACGCGCGGGGCGGCATCGACCCGGCCGACACGCTCACCGGTTCGCCGTCTTTCAATTACCCACAAGTTCCGTGTTCGGCTCGGGGCATTTGGAGTAATGTGGCGCTGAGGAGAGGCTTCGCCCGGTACTTGTCGGAGGCACCGACATGGACGCATGGGTCGAGCACGAACTGGAGGGCGGTCAT
>SXHE01000305.1 GCA_005773755.1 Planctomycetia bacterium | reverse complement strand
TGTTGCGGATGCGCAGCGTGCCCTTGAGTTCCGCACCGGGCTTCGCGGACTGGAGGTGTGGCTCGTACTCGGTTCGATTCGGGTTCCAGTCCCACTGGTGACTGCCGTTGACGCAGATCGCATCGGCAGCCTTGCCCGCGGCGGCCCCCCACTTCGCGCGCCGCCGGTAGTCCTCCTCGCTGTAGACGTAAGGCCCGCCGTGCTCGGCCAGGATGCGCTCCGGGGCGATGGCAATGACCTTCTGCGCGCTGGTTCCGTAAACCGCGGGGTAGCTGCGGTTCAGGCCCATCCACCCGCCGCTGCCGCTGAACTGGTCCTGGTGGAAGAAGTTGTCCGCGGTGAACAGGCACCGCTTGCCCTCGATAGTGGTCTCGATGGCGCTGGTGTAGTACGACTGACCGGGGAAGTGGTGGAACTTCATCGTGTAGCCGCCCCACGTGCCGGTCTCGCCATCTTTGAGCTCCTTCGTGAACTTGATGGGCCGGGCGTCGAGGAACGGCGCGCGGAACCGGTTCGGCTCCTTCAGCGGTGCGGCCACGAGGTCGAGCGACCACACCTCGCACTTGTCGCGGCCGGGTAGAACGTGGATGCCGTCGAAGTGGTCGTAGTGCGCGTGGCTGAACGCAACCAGTTCGACCGCGCCGAGCTTCTCGTCCTTCTGCAACTTCGCGACCTGATCGGCGGAGCGCTGGCCCCACGGGTCGAGCACGAAGATGCCGTCGCCGGTCTTCGACTGGAGGACATAGGTGTTACCGGTGATCCACAGCTTGTTCGCGACCTTCGCCCACGGCTTGTCGCCGCCGCTCGCGATCTGCTCCTTCGGCACGAGGAAATCGTACTTCGGTTCGCCCTTCAACCGCTGTTTGCTGTACCGCTCGAAGCTCTTCATGAATCCGGCTTCCTCGACAGCCTCCGCGGTGTCGGTCAGCGTCTTGGCGATGTCGTCCTTGATGACGGTGCCGTGAGCCGGGCAGAGCACGGTCGCGTTCAGCTTCGCGAGCTTGCGGAGCGACTCCGCCGCCGGCTTCAGGCCCACGTCGGTCCAATGATCCCAATCGGTTGTGTACGGCGTCCACAGCTTCCCGCGCGAGTGCAGCGCGTCACCCGCGAACAGGTATTGCGGGCCTTTGACATCGTCCGCAAGTCGCACAGAGTAACAGAAGTGGTCGCGCGAGTGACCCGGCGACGCGACCGGCGTGATGCTCCACTCGCCGAACGCGAAGTTCTTGCCGTCGGCAAGCGTGCAATCGACGCCCTCGATCCCTTCGGGCAGCACGAAGTACGCGGTGCGCGAGTTCCGCAGCGGAACCGAGTCCTTCCAGAACTTCGTCACGCTTTCCGGCAGCAAGTAGTCGGCGCTCTCCTTCGGCGCGCGAACGGCCACCTTCGCCTTGCGGTACTCGCTCGCGTAGCGCGCGGTGTCGCGGTGGTGGTGTGTGAGCAGCACGGCCTCAACGGACTTCGTGCCCAGTTCCTTCACGGCTTCCGGCGGCACACTGGCGTCGATGAGCAGCACGCGGTCGCCGCTGAGAAGGGCGTAGCTGTACGGCCCCTCCTTCGAGCGGTACACGTCGTCGCCGAGCTTGTCCCAGTGCTTGAGTTCGCCCTTCGGTTGCGCGGTCGTGAACCACGCGAGGGCGGCGACCGAACCGACACAGCAAACGGCGAGGAGCGTGCGAGCGCGCATGACGTTCTCCTGAGAGCGGGGCTGATTGTAGCAGGTTGCGACTCCGCGAGCGACCGTTGCACGGCGGGCCGAACCGGGGATAATGGCGCGTTGCATCGATCCCGCTCACCCAACGGACCCTCGCCGTGAACGAGCACGAACCCGGCCCGACCGTTCCGCGCCTGCCAGCCGCGCAACCGTCGGCCGACGACACCAAGCCGCGCGGTGGCAGCGGCACCCCGGACCCGAACCGCACCTCCGATCACGCCCACGCGCCCGCCCCGGACGACACGGTCAACCGCACGCCGGCCGGCGGCGGCGCGGGGCCGGGGGCCGCAATCGTACCCGGGTACGTCCTGCTGCGCGAGCTGGGGCGCGGCGGCATGGGCGTCGTGTTCGAGGCCCGCCACGTGAAGCTCAACCGCGTCGTCGCGCTCAAAATGAGGCTCGGCGGCGAGCAGGTCGGGAAGGGCGAGCTGCTCCGCTTCATGGCCGAGGCCGAAGCGGTCGCCGCCGTCAAGCACGAGAACGTCGTCCAGGTCTACGACTACGGCGAGGCCAACGGCCACCCGTTCATGGCGCTCGAATACTGCCCCGGCGGAACGCTCGGCGCGCACCTGAAGCAGACGAAGAAGCGCGCGCCCGGGTCGGCGGCGCGCGGCGCGGCCGAGTTGCTCGCGCAGGTGGCCCGCGGCGTGGCCGCGGCGCACGAGCAGGGCATCGTTCACCGCGACTTGAAGCCGGGCAACGTGTTCCTGGACGCGGACGGCGTGCCGAAGGTCGCGGACTTCGGGTTGGCGAAGCGCGGCGAGGGGACCGACGTGACCCGCACCGGGCAGGTGATGGGAACCCCGGCGTACATGAGCCCGGAGCAGGCGAAGGGCGAGACCAAGTTCGTCGGCCCGCAAACGGACGTGTGGGCGCTGGGCGTCATGTTGTACGAGGCCCTCGTCGGCACCCGCCCGTTCACCGGCACGGTTCAGGAGGTGCTGGCGCAGGTGCAGAACGCCGACCCGGTGCCGCCGCGCAAGCTGGTGCCGGCGGTGCCGCGCGACCTGGAGCTGATCTGCCTGCACTGCTTGTCGAAGGCGGCGCACGAGCGCTACCCGACCGCGAAGCACCTGGCCGACGACCTGGCCCGCTACCTGCGCCACGAGCCGATCAGCGTGCGCCCGGCCGGGCCGGTCGAGCGCGCCGCCAAGTGGGTGCGGCGCAACCAGGTGGTGAGCGCGGCGGCGGCGGCCGTCTTCCTCGCGCTGTCGCTGGGGCGTTCTCGATCGTGTTCGGCCTGCGGGCGAAGCAGAAACAGACAGAGGCGACCGACGCGCTCGGCGAGAAAGACGTGGCACTGGAGCTCAAGGACGCCGCGCTGGGCGAGAAGGTCGCGGCGCTGGTGCTCAAGGAGACCGCACTGAGCCAGGAGAAGCTGGCGAAAGAAGTGGCCGGGCAGCGCGGGTACCGGAACGCCCTCGCGCTCGGGTTCGCCGAGTGGGGGCAGGGGAGCCAGTTGCAGGCCGCACAGAAGCTCGCGGAATACCCGGCCGAGTACCGCGGCTGGGAGGGGCACGTGCTCGACCGGCTGTGCAAAAAGGACGTCAAGCGGTGGCCCGGCCAGCCGATGATGATTACGGCCGCGGCCCTCTCCAACGACGGCACGCGGCTGGTCGCGGCCACGCGCGACGACTCGATCCACGTCTGGGACCGGCACACCGCGAAGCGGCTCCAAACCAACCGCGGGCACAACGACATCATCATGGCGCTGGCGGTCAGTCCGGACGGCACCCTGGTTGCGTCGAGCGGGGCCGAGGGCGGCCCGGAGTTCGGCGTGGTGGTCGTCTGGGAACTCGCCACCGGCCACATGCTCCAGCGGCTCGGCGGTTCCGGCGGGTACTTTCACGGGCTTGACTTCAGCCCGGACAGCAAGAACCTCGCGGTCGGCGCGACCAACGGGGTCGTGACCGTTTGGAACCCGCGCACCGGCGAGCCGGTCAAGTCCATCAAGGGCCACACCGGGAACGCCCGGAGCGTGCGGTACAGCCCGGACGGGAAGTTCCTCGCGTGGACCTGCAAGGACGAGGCCCTCGAACTCTGGGAGGTCGAGACCGCGACCCGCAGGTGTCGGTTCCTGCCGCCGACGCCGGCGGCGCGCACCGAGGCGGGCGCGTTCAGCCCGGACGGGAAGTACGTCGCGGTCACGTGGTGGCTGCCGACCGACCGGGGCGAGGTGGGCCTGTGGGACCTGACCGGCCCGCTCGTGGGCGAGCTGAAGCAGCCGCACAAGAAGCTGCCGGAGCACGCGAACCAGGTTCGCGCCGTCGCGTGGAGCGGCGACTCCCAACTGCTCGCCACCGGGGACGCGGCCGGGGTCGTCCAGGTGCGCGACGTGGCCGCGGACAAGGCCGTCGGGCGGATGGAGGCGCACGCGCTCGCGGTCACGAGTTTGGCGTTCGAGAAGACCGGCCGCGCCATAATCTCGGCCGGCGCGGACGGCCGACTGCGGGTGTGGGACGCCACGACCGGCCGACCCGCGGGGGAGGTCGTCGGCTCCTACGCGCCGGTGCGGTGCGTCGCGGTCAGTCCGGACGGCAATCACGTCGCGTCCGGTTCGGCCGCGGTCGGGGCCAGCACC
>SXHE01000304.1 GCA_005773755.1 Planctomycetia bacterium | reverse complement strand
CCGGGGGGAGGGGTTTACCACGCGAACCGAGCACCAGTATCAGGAGCACCCATGCGTGCCATTCAACTTGCCGAGCCGAAGCAGTTCCGCGTGATCGACATTCCCGAACCGGCCGCGCCCGGCCCCGGCGACGCGGTCGTGCGGGTGTTCCGCGTCGGCGTGTGCGGCACCGACTACAGCGGCTACCTGGGCAAGATGCCGTTCTTCAGCTACCCGCGCATCCCCGGCCACGAACTCGGTGTCGAGGTGGTCGCGGTGGGCGACGGCGTGACGAACGTGAAAGTCGGCGATCGGGCCGCGGTCGAGCCGTACATCAACTGCCAGACGTGCTACTCCTGCACGCGCGGCCACACGAACTGTTGCGAGAACCACAAGACGCTCGGCGTGCATGTGGACGGCGGCTTGCGCCCGCTGTTCACGGTGCCCGCGCGCAAGCTGCACACGTCGAAGAAACTCAGCTACGAACAACTGGCGCTGGTCGAAACGCTCGGCATCGGGCTGCACGCGATCAACCGCTCGGCCCCGCGCGCGGACGAAACCGTCTTCGTGATCGGGGCCGGTCCCATCGGCCTGTCGGTGGTCGAGTTCGCCAAACTCGCCGGCGCGCGCGTCGTGGTGATGGACCTGAACGAGCAGCGGTTGGCGTTCGTGCGCGACAAGATGGGCGTGACCGACACGATCCTCTCGAAGGGCGTGCTGGACGACGACATCAAGACGTTCACCAACCTGACCGGCGGCAAGCTCGGCAACGTGGTGGTCGACGCGACCGGCAGCGCGCGGAGCATGAACAGCGCGTACAACTTCGTGGGCTTCGCGGGCCGGCTGGTGTGGGTGGGCATCACGCAGGACCAGCTCGCGTTCACGCAACCGCTGATGCACCGCCGCGAGATGTCGTTCCTCGCGAGTCGCAACGCCCTGCCGCACGAGTTCGTGCGCATCATCCGCCTGATCGAGGGCGGGATGCTGGACACGCAACCGTGGATCACCCACCGCGCCCCGATGGACGCCCTGATCGGCGAGTTCACCAACTGGCTGAAGCCCGAAACCGGCGTCGTGAAGGCAATAGTGGAAGTGAGCTAACGAAGGAGCGCTGATGTACGAAGACTTCGCCTTTCTGAGAGTCATCCTCAACCAACCCGGTGACGACGTGTCGCGGCTGGTCTACGCCGATTGGCTGGATGAACGGGACGACCCGCGCGGGAGCTATGTGCGGCTGGACCTGGAACTTCACCGCCTCGCGGATGATAACCCGGCTCGGCGTGCGGAGCTGACGGAGCAAATGAGAGCACTAGCACCCAAGCTCGATGCCCGTTGGGCGGGATGGATGAGTTGGGCGCGAAAACCCGCACCCGCATCGCGTATCGACTTGGCACTCGTGAATGAGGGTAAGGGACTGATCGATGTTCGAGGTGGGCTGTCAGATACGGTTCTGCTCGTCGAAGGAAAGCCGATCGCGCTCAACTGGGACGACTGCCAGGGGAGTGTGGGGCAATACCTCGTGTTCACGCACCACACTCGCGGGGCCGACTACGCGCGCCAATTGACTGATCTCGTGGAGGGGGCACTCAGCCAAACCCAACCACTTGCCGACCAACTTGGGCCGTTGCTCGCACTCCTCGCGCCCGGAACCTACAGCCTTGCGTACACCCCATCGGCTGCCGCCATCGACAACGCGGCAACGCTCGAACACCCCGGCAGAGCAAGTGCTCGCGAAGAGTTGGATCAGTACTATCCGGCGTATCAGCGAAGCTTGATAGGAACGCAAGCGAGCGAGTCGCTGAATGAGGAGCAGGTAACGTACTTCCAAGGGATGATTCGGGACGGCCTACGCCCCATCGTGTTGACCATCTCTGCCGAAGGTTCGTGGTGCGAGTTCGTTATTGACGGGCACCACAAGCTTGCGGCGTACCGCCGGGTACATACGGAACCTACGATCTTGAGCATCGTCCGCGTGCAGGCTCCAGAGATCAGCCTGAACGAGGGGCTTGAGTGGCTACCGCCCCGACACTCCGGGATCAGCAAGTATCGCCGGATGAAAGGGTATCCGGTCGGGTGACAAAAGCGTCGCACCGATCCGCGTCCCTGGCGAATCTCCCGCAGCGGGCGGCGAAGTACCTGACAGGGTCGCCCACACTTTCGCGGAGGGTGAGCCGTGGACGCACTTCCCGAGGTGCCGCCGGGCGTTGACATCGCGGTCGCGCGCGACGCGGGCGGCGTTACGCTGAGTTGGTCGGCGTACAAGGTCGATGGCCCGCGCCACTCCGGTGCGGTGGGCCTCGCGCTCTGGTTGTGCTTCTGGGTCGTCGGCTGGTTCTTCGCCGGCCGCGCCATTGTGCTCGGTCAGGGGCACCTGTTCCTGTTCGTCTGGTTCGTCGGCTGGACGGTCGGCGGCGCGGCCGTCGTGTGGATACTGGTGCAAGGGTTCCGCCCCATCCGCCCGGAGTTCGTCCGGCTCGAAGCGGACCGGCTCCAGTATTACCCCGGGCGCGGGCCGAGCGAGTCGCGGTCGTGCGCTGATCTGCCGTCGGGCGGCGTGATGCCGGTCACGCCCTCGCCGGCCGCCGACGTGCCCCGCGCCGCGATCCGCGCGTTCGCCGTTGATCGCGTCAGCGGCCGGCAGCGGCTCTACTTCGACGCGCACGACATCCGCACCGAGATCGGCGGGTGCCTGACCGAGGCGGAGCGGGCGTGGCTGCTTGCCGCGCTGCAAGGGTGGTTCGGGGAATCTCGCACCGCAGCGGCCTGGACGCGCGGCGATTATCGCGCCGACAAGTAAGGTCGCACGAACCGCAACCGCCACACGGCGCGGCTCGTTTGCCTCAATCCGGTTTGACTCTCGCCACCTTCGCGGCGCGTGTGTAGCGTGACTCGACCGTTGCGCCGACCGGCGCGATGGCTTCTGTCAGAGGCAGGTCACACAAGGATTTCCAATGACTCGCTTCGCCTGCTTGATGCTGTTCGTCCTGCCGGCTGTTGTGCTGGCCGAGGACAAGAAGCCCGACCCGAAGGCCGATCTCGCGGCGCTCAAGGGGAAGTGGAAGGTCGCGGCGGTCACGTTCGACGGGAACAAGCAGAAGGTCGCAGAAGACCGCACAATCGAGATCGACGGCACCGGGTTCACCGCGTACACCGGCGACAAGAAGGGCCGCACGCTCACGTTCACCATCGACTCGGCCGCAAGCCCCAAGCACATCGACCTGACGCTTAAGGAGCAGGATCAAAAGGCCGTGGGGCTGTACGTTCTCGACGGCGACAAGCTGACGATCTGCTACGGCGAACCCGGCGCGACCCGGCCGAAGAAGCTCGAATCGAAGAGCGGCGAGAAGGCGTTCCTGCTGGTGCTGGAGCGCGTGAAGCCGTAGGCGCGCGAGTGAGTGGGCCCGGAGGGAGTTGAACCCTCTTCCAAGGTTTTATGAGAACCCTGCTCGACCGTTGAGCTTCAGGCCCGATGCGCCGCGCGCCCCTTCGGGTCGCGGCGAATGCAATTCTACTACTTCGCCACCAGCCCAATCACCTGCACGTCGCCGGGGTGGACGCGCACGGCGAGCGCGCCGTCGGCCGCGGGGGTCAGGTCGCGCGGGCCGGTCCACTCCTTCGCGCTCTTGAGCGGCACCTTCGTGCGGACCACCACATCGACGTACTGCCGGCGGTCCACGCGGGCGATGCCGTGCTGCGTCTTATCGACGCCGCGGTTGTTCATCAGCATTACGACATAGCCGTCCTTCGTTCGGTTCACCTGATATTGCAGTTCGCCGGACAGCGGTTTGCCGTCGGGCCGTTCCACGCGCACCGGCAACAGGTCCGCCGTGAGGCCGTTCATCAGGTACGGCAGTACTGGGTGCGCGCGCTCGTCGAGGCCGAGGCCGTTGGGAACGAGGATTGTGATAACGGCCCCGTCACCGACCTTGTTGCGTACGAGTAGCGGCACGTTCTTGCTGGCAGTGACGAGTACCGCAAGCCCGGCCGCGGACTTCACCTCCGCGACCTCCGCAATCTCGAACGGTGTCGCCGCGCGAACTTCGCCGG
>SXHE01000303.1 GCA_005773755.1 Planctomycetia bacterium | reverse complement strand
GCGGCGTCAGCCCGCCGGTGCGACCCCACGAAGATGCGTAAAGCGTGTCTGAGTCGTGTAGGTACCGGCGGGCTGACGCCGCGCCGCTCGCGCGCATCATTCAATCGCGAACACACCCCACATGCCAGCCACCCTCAGCGAACCGCGGTCCCACGCCGCCCCGCCCGTAACCGGGTGGGATACGGAAGTGTTCGTTCTCCGCGCCGACGACCGCGCGACCCTGCGCGAGCGCGTGCTCGCGCTTGCGGCCCACGTCGAAGCGGCCCACGTCGAGCTGCCCGAAGTGGCGGCTTCGCTCGCGGCGGAGCTTCAGCCCGGCGGGGCGCGGCTCGCCGTCGTCGCCGGTTCGCACGCCGATCTGATCGCGCGCCTGACCCGCGCCGCGGAACGGCTCGCGGACCCGAAGTTCAAGCAGATTCGCGACGCCAACGGCGTCTACTACTTCGACGCGCCGCTCGGCGCACAAGGCACGGTCGCGCTGCTCTTTCCCGGCGAAGGGGCGCAGTACCTGAACATGCTGCTCGACCTGTGCGGGGTGTTCCCCGAAGTGGAAGAGACGTTCGCGTGGTGCGATCAGCTCGCGGAAGAAGTGGGCAAGCCGGAGACGTCGCTCCGGCGCGTGCTGCACCTCGCGCCGGACGCGACCGCCGACGACAGGGCCGCGGCCGAGGTCGCGCTGCGCGGGCTGGGGCCGAGCATCTTCGGCGTGCTGCTCGCGGACCAGGCGATCTACCGCGTGATCCAGAACCTGCAGGTGCCGGTCGCGGCAATGGCCGGGCACAGCGCCGGCGAACTGGGCGCGCTGCTCGCCAGCGGCGTCATGGACTCGCGCGACCAGCACGGCTCGCGGCTGCCGGAAATCATGGACATCATGCAGCGCCAGGAGGGCGAAGCCGGCGGGCCGGACGTGGCGCTGCTCGCGGTCGGTGCGAGCAAGGCGACCATCGTGGAGGTCGCGCGCGCGGTCGCCGGCGGCGCGGTGATCGTGGCGATGGACAACTGCCCGCACCAGTGCGTGGCGGTCGGCGAGACGCACCACATCGCGGCCGTCGAAGCCGCGCTGACGGCGCAGGGCGTGATCGCGGAACGGCTCCCGTTCAAGCGGCCCTACCACACGCCCATGTTCGAGCCGTACATGGGCGCGCTGCGCGCGCTGTTCACCGACGTGCCGTTCAACGTGACGCAAACGCCCGTCTATTGCTGCTCGACGGGCGACCCGTTCCCCACCGACCCGGACGCGATACGCGCGCTCGCGGTGAACCACTGGGTCACCCCGGTCGAGTTCACCCGGATGATCGAGACGATGCACGCGGACGGGGTGCGGCTGTTCGTCGAGTGCGGCCCGCGCGGGAACCTGTCGGCGTTCGTGGAAGACATCCTGCGCGGCAAGCCGTTCGCCGCGATCCCCGCCAACGTGCCCCGCACGAGCGGCCCGACGCAGATCAACCACATGGTCGCGCAGCTCGTGGCCCACGGCGTCGACCTGAACCTGGGGCACTTGTACGAGGGGCGCATCTCGTTTAGCGAAGTCGCCGAAGGCGACCCCGCGATCCCTTCGGGATCGCCGCTAATAGAGACTCAGTCGAACGTTTCACTTGCACCAAGTGGCACAAGTTCGGCGCTGGTGACGAGTTACCTCGACGTGATGGAGCAGTTCCTCGACGCGCAACGCGAGGTGATGACCGCGTACCTCGGCGGCGCGCCCACGAACGGCGCGCTCCTGCCGGAGCTGTTGGCCGCGTTCGACCTGGCCCCGCCGACGGAAGCTCCGGTCGCTCACGCTCCCGGCTCGCCGGAGCAGCCCTTCGCCCTCATCGAAACCGTCGTTCGGCACACGCCCGGCCAGGAGCTCGTGTTCCGGCGCGTGATGGACGAGCGCGAAGACCTGTACGCGGACGATCACACGCTCGGCGGGCGCGGGGTGAGCCGCGAGAACCCGGCGCAGAACGGGCTGCCCGTGCTGCCCATGACGTTCAGCCTCGAAGCGATGGCCGAGGCCGCGTCGGTGCTCGCGCCGGGCAAGGTGGTCGTCGCGATCCGCAACGTGCGGCTGCACCGCTGGCTCCCGTTCGACCCCGGAACCACCACGCTCGAAGTGCGGGCCGCCGTGTCCGCGGTCGATCCCGAAACGGGCGTCGTCGAGGTGCGGGCCGACGTGCGCGATCTGGGCAACTCGTTCCTCGCCGACGGCGCGAACAAGCACGCGAGCGAAGCAGTGGTCGTGCTCGCCGACCGCTACCCCGCGCCGCCGGAGCCGCTGCCGTTCGCGCTCACCGACGAAGCGCCGTGCAGAACGACCGTCGAAGACCTGCGGCGGAACATGTTCCACGGGCCGCTGTTCCAAATGATCCGCTCGCTCGACCGCACCGGCCGCGAGGGGATCGAGGGCACGCTCGAAGTGCAGCCGCGCGACGGCTGGTTCCGCTCCAACGCCGACCCGCGGTACGCCATCGACCCGGTGCTGCTCGACTCCGCGATGCACATCTTCGGCGCGTGGCACCTGGAACAGCCGGACTGGACCGGGCGCATCCTGCTGCCGTTCGAGGTGCAGCGCATCGACTACTACGGCCCCGTGCCCGAAGTCGGCGCGCGGCTGCTGGTCCGCGGGCACAACGAGCAAGAGTCCGCACGGCACTTCCGGCACAGCCTCGAAATGTTTACCCCGTCGGGCGCGCCGTGGCTCCGCATGACCGGGGCCGGGTACTGGCGGTTCTACCTGCCGTTCGGCCACGTCAACTTCTTCGGCCCGAAGGACGAGTACTTCCTGAGCCGCGGAACACCGGACGCGGTCGGCACGACCGCAGCATACGGCCGCTGTCACTTCATGGAGCCGCCGCCCGACCTGAAGCAACCGGTGCTGCGCGCGGCCGGCGCGCGCGTCACCATGACCCCGCGCGAACTCGACACGTTCAACACCTGGACCGGCACCGACGCCGAGTTGAACGACTGGTTCTTCGGCCAGATGGTCGCGAAGGACGCCGTTCGCGCCGCGTGGAGCGCCAAGCACGACGAGGCCATGTACCCCGCGGACGTGGAGATCGAAGCCGCGGACGGCGGCACCGTGTCTCGGCCGCGCGGCGCGGCCAAGAGCGAGCCGTTCCCGCCCGTGCGCCTCGCAATCGCCGACGGCAAGGTCGCGGCGTTCGCCGCGTTCGCGGAGCGATCGGGCATCGCACTCGGCGGGATCGCCAAGAACGCGACCCCCGAAGCGGAGCGCGACGCGCGCACGCAAGCCGCGCTCGCGGCGCTGGCCGACGCGCTCGGCGTGCCGGCGGAAAGCTGCGCGCTCGAAGCGCTGGACGCAACCACCGGGGCCGCGGTCGTGACCGCCAGCGGTACGCGGTATCGCGTTCAGACCGCGCGCCAGAAGGACGCGATCATCGCTACCACCACCTGCGAGGCCGCGTGATGCGCACCACCGACGAACTGCTGACCGCGCTCGCGCACGTCGTACAAACGGCGTTCCCCGACCGCGACTTCCCCGACGCGGTCGAGGGCACGACGCGCGTGTTCGCCGACCTGGGCCTGGCCTCAATCGAAATCGTCGTGCTGGCCGAGAAGCTGGACACGCACTTCGGCAAACGGCTCCCGTTCGGCACGTTCCTCAAGAGCCTGCGCGAGCGCGGCGTCGAGGACATCGAAGTGGGCGAGTTGGTGGCGTTCTTGCAACAACATGTGGTATAGCCTCGTTTAGCCGCGACCCGCCATCGCGACGCCACGAGCATCGCGGTCTTCGCCCCGAAGGGGCGTCGGACAATAGCCCAGGGCGTAAGCCCTGGGTCGGCGAAGGAAAAGAATCCGAGCCCCGAAGGGGCGACACACGCGACCGATGTATCGCCCCTTCGGGGCTTGTTGATTTGTCGGTCACACGCCCAGGGCTTGCGCCCTGGGCTATTATCCGACGCCCCTTCGGGGCGGCAGAGAAGAACTGAAGCATGCCCGAAGTCGAAGCGAACGGTACCCGACTCTACTACCAGCAGACCGGCGAGGGGCCGGACGTGGTGCTCGTCCACGCGGTCACCAGCAACCAGGCCGTGTGGGTGTTCAGCGGGCTGATCGACGCGCTCGCGCCGGCGTTCCGCGTCACCGCGTACGACCTGCGCGGCCACGGGGTCAGCGCGCGGCCGGCGACCGGGTACACGTCCGCGGTGATGGCCGAGGACTTCCGCCAGTTCCACGCGGCGCTCGGCCTGAAGCCCGCGTACCTGATCGGCCACAGCTTCGGCGGCGTCGTGAGTACGCACGCGGCGGCGCTGTACCCGGAGTGCGTCGCGGGCGTGATGCTGTCGGACTCGTTCTTCCCCGGTCTGAAGCACATCGAACCGAACTTCGGCAAGATGAGCATCTGGACCGACGTGCGCGACACCTTCGCCCGCGTCGGGGTGACGCTGGGCGAAACGGTGGACTTCGCGGAGCTGTTTCGCGAAACCGCCAGCCTCGCACCCGACAAGCTCAAAGAGCTTGAGGACATCTACGGGGCGTTCGGCCGCGGCTGGCTGCGGCAGTTGCCCAAACTCGCGGAGACCACCTGTGGCGACGAGGTGATGCAAGAAGCCGGCCTCACGGCGGACGTGCTCGCGGGCATCGCGCAACCGGTCGTCGCACTGTACGACGAGTTCTCCCCCTTCCTTGCGACGTGCCGCTGGCTAGAACAACACCTCCCGCGGTGTACGGCCGAAATCATCCCGGCCGCGAAGCACCTCGCGATGCTCGACAACACCGCCGGCTTCACCGACGCCGTGACGCGCCACCTGAAACGACTCTCCACACACTCCTGATGTACTTCGCCTCATTCATCCTGAAGAACCTGTTGCGGCGGCCGGTGCGCACCGCGCTCACGGTCCTCGGCCTCGCGGTCGCGGTCGGCAGCATGATCGCGCTGCTGGGCGTCGCCGACAACGTCGAGAAGTCCGTCGAATCGGCCTTCGACACCCGCCGCGTCGACCTGATCGCGATGCAGAAGAACAAGCCGATGGGCCTGGACAGCGACTTCAGCGAGTACTTCGTCGAAGAGGCCCGCAAGTTCCCCGAAGTGGCCCGCATCTCCGAGGGTGTCGTCAGCAACGCCACCGCCAAGCACAACGAGGGCATCCAGTTCCTCGTTCAGGGCTGGAAGTCGGACAACTTCGGCTTCGAGGACATGGAACTGATCGATGGACAACTGCTCAAGGACGGCGACACGCACAAGGTGATGCTCGGCAAGACGCTCGCATCGAACCTGGGCCTGAAAGTCGGCGACGCGCTCACGTTCACCGCCGATGAGGAGCGGCCGTACGCGGTGATCGCCGTGTTCAAGAGCCGCGTCGTGTTCGAGGACGGCGGGGCCATCGTCCCGTTCAAGGACGGGCAGGCGCTCACCGGCAAGAAGGTCACCGGCTTCTCGATCCGCGTGAAGCGCGAAACGAGCGACGGCGCGGCCGAAATCGACGTGGTCAAAGCGAAGATCGCCGCCCTCCGCGACCCCGGCGACAAGTTCGTTCAGCTCGACGCCCAAAGCCCCGACAAGTACGTGCAGTCGGTCTCGCAACTGAAGCTCATCAAGGCGGTGTCGTGGATCGTGTCCGTGATCGCGTTCGTGATCGGCGTCATCACCATGCTGAACACGATGGCGATGTCCGTGATGGAGCGCACCCAGGAAATCGGCATCCTGCGGGCGGTGGGGTGGCCCCGCCGCCGGGTGATGACGATGATCCTCGGCGAGGCCGTGTTGCTGGCGCTGGCTGCGGCGACCGCCGGGGCGCTCGTGGCGGCGGGTGGGCTGTACGCGCTCACCCGGTCGCCCAAAGTGAACGGGTTCATCGAGCCGGGGTTGTCGCCGTGGGTTGTCGGCCTCGGTGGGGCCATTACGGTGCTCATCGGCGTGATCGGCGGGGCGTACCCGGCGTACCGCGCCGCCCGCCTGCTGCCGACGGAGGCGCTCCGCCATGACTGACGGCCCTGCCGGACACCTGCTCTTCGCCGACAAGGTCGTGAAGACCTACCCGGACGGCGACGTACACGCGCTCAACGGCGTCACCCTGGGCGTGCGCGAGGGCCAGCACGTCGCCATCACCGGCCCGTCCGGGTGCGGCAAATCGACGCTCCTGAACATGCTCGGCGTGCTCGACCTGCCCGACGGCGGCGAGGTGTACTTCCGCGGCGAGCCGCTCTCGAAGCGCAAAGACCTGGACAACTTCCGCGCCCAACAGATCGGGTTCGTGTTCCAGTCGTTCTTTCTGATCCCCACACTGACCGCGCGCGAGAACGTACAGGTGCCGATGTTCGAAGGGGCCAAGCTCGCCCCGCGGGCGCGGGCGAAGAAGGCCGACGAGTTGCTCGAACTGGTGGGGATGGGTAAGCGCGCGAACCACCGGCCCACGAAACTGTCGGTCGGCGAGCGCCAGCGGGGCGCGCTGGCCCGCGCGCTGGCGAACGACCCGCCGCTGTTG
>SXHE01000302.1 GCA_005773755.1 Planctomycetia bacterium | reverse complement strand
CGGCACTACCGCGAGCACCAGAAGGGGAAGCCGACCAGCACGAACCCCATCGCCAGCATCTACGCCTGGACCCGCGGGCTGATCTACCGCGGCAAGATGGACGGCACGCCGGACGTGGTGACGTTTGCCGAGACCGTGGAGAAGGTGTGCGTCGATCTGGTCGAGCGCGGCCAGATGACGAAAGACCTGGCGATCCTCATCAGCGACAAGACCCCGTACCTGACGACCGACGGCTACCTCGACGCGGTGGACGCCGAATTGAAGAAGCGGATGGGGTAAAGCGGTAGTGCGTCACTTGGGACCGCGCGGCGGAGCGACCTCTTTGCGCTCCGCCGCCCCCGCGGACGCGCGAAGCCCGCCCTTGCGGGCGGGCTTCGGTTGCTGCACTCGCGGTTCGCCTGTTACGTGCCCGTCTTCGCGGCGGATTACTGGCGGCGGGTCTTGGCCTTCGGCGAACCGGGGCCGACCTTGTTCGTCGGGCGCACCATTACCACCGCGCCCGAGAAGCCGGGGATGCCGCCGCGGATCAGCAGCAGGTTGTTCTCGGTGTCCAGCTTCACCACCGCGAGGTTGCGGATCGTGACCCGCTCGTTGCCGTAGCGCCCGGCCAGTTTCCGGCCCTTCTTCGGGCGACCGCTACCGCGGTTGCTGGCGAGCGAGGCCGTCGAACCGGGTTGCCGGTGGTTCTTCTTGGAACCGTGCGCGGCCGGCATGCCGGCGAAGTTCCACTTCTTCATGACGCCCTGCGTGCCGCGGCCCTTCGTCGTGCCGATCACGTCCACCGCGAGCACCTCCTTGAACACCTGCTCCAGGGTCAGCTTGTCGCCCACCTTGACGGTCATGGGGTCGCTGTAGGCGTCGTACTTCTTGGTCGCGCCCTCGCCGCTGATCTTGATGCGCTCGACGTTGAAGGTGGCCTCGGCGGGTCCGGCCTTCACGCTCTTGGCGTCGACGAACCCGCCGCCCTGGTCGAGGCGGAACTCGCGGATCACGCGCTGCGGTTCGACGTCCGCCTTCGGCGGCAGCACGACGCCGGCCTTCTGCCGGGCGTCCTTGCGCTTCGACTTCAGCCCGGCCGCGACGTGGCCCTGCTCCGGGCGCGTCGCGCTCTTGCGCTTCTTGTCTTGGAACCCGACTTGCACGGCGGTGTAGCCGTCCTTGCGGACCGCGCCGCCCTTTTCGCCGGCGGTGCCGGGGTACTTGATCTGGAGCACGGGGCACGGCCCCAGTTGCAGCACCGTGACCGGTTCCGCGACCCCGTCGGCCGAGAACACCTGCGTCATGCCGATCTTGTAGCCAATGAGACCCAGAGACATGGGAACGCCTTTCGCCGCAACAATGGCGGCAGTGTTGGCCCCGGCCGATCTGCGCTCGGCCCCGGAGGGGCCGCGCATCAATCGCGTGTGTGCGGGGCATCAGGAAGTGTGAATTGTAGCGGTCGCGGCGGTCGCGGCCAGGGTTGTGTGTTCCGCGCCAACGATCCCGCGGACCGCGGTGTTGGAGAACTGCGGGGCGCGTGTCATGTTTGCAACGAGTGCGGATTTGCCCCGATGCGCCGCGGCGCGCGGCGGGTACGATTGAAGTCGCCTCTCCGACACTGATTGACACCGAAGGACGACACCATGAGGCGGCTCCTCGCAACGGTCGGGGCGCTCGGGCTGGCGGTCGGCGTGCTCGCGGGCGAACCCGCGCCCGAACCGGCGGTACTGGTCGCGAAGCTCGGCTCGGACGACTTCCGTGAGCGCGAGGCCGCGGTCGCAGCGCTGGGGCGGGCCGGCCCCGCGGCGATCCCCGCGCTGCGCCAGGCGATGAAGGCGTCCGATCCGGAGGTGCGCCACCGGGCCGGGCCGATCCTTCAGAAGCTTCATCGCGCCGCGGACAGCGCCGACCGGCTCGCCCCCAAGACGTTCGCGCTCAACTACAAGGCCGTGCCCCTCGGCTCGGCGCTTAACGACTTCAAGACCAGAACCGGACTGAACGTCGTCCTCGACGCCGACCGGATCGCGGACCCGCTCCGCACGGTGACGGTCGTGACCGGCGAGTTACCCCTCTGGGAGGCACTCGACGCCTTCTGCGCCGCGGCCGGGTTGCGCGAAGCGTTCGCCACCGAACTTGAACTGCCGAAGGCGCAGCTCGCGGGCCGGTACGCGCTGCCGCCGACGCCGCCCACGGCCGACGCCGCCCCCCTCACCCTCATCGACGGCAAGGGCCGCGTGCCCGGCGCGCGAAGCTCCGCGGTGCGCGTGCTCGTGCTGCCGGCGGCGTTCCCCGGTCACCGCGTCACGCTCGGCACCGGCGAGACGACGCTGTGCCTCGACGTGGCCCCCGCGCCGGGGCTGAACTGGCAAGAGGTGGCCGCGGTGAAGATCACCAAACTGATCGACGACGCCGGGCGCGTCGGCAGCGGGGCCGCGGCGAAGTCCGACGACGAACCGCTCGACCTCGAAGGCGTTGTCGTGTGGGGCGGTCCCGGCGTGAAACAAGGGTTCGCGCGGTTCGACCGGCCGTTCGGTGCGCAACCGCACGCGAACACGGTCCCCAACCCGCGCGTGGTCGCGGTGCCGCTCAAGATCGCCACCCCGCACGCGAAGCGCCTCAAGCGGCTCGAAGGGCTGGTGCTGGGCGAGATCGCGCTACCCAACCAGGCGCTCATAACCGTGACCGACCCGGCCAAGCACGTCGGTAAGTCGTTCGACGGGCCGGGCCGGGTGAGCTTCGCCGTGACGTCGATCACCGAGGGGAAGGACTTCACGACGGTCCGGTTCACGGTTCGGTATCCGTCGCCCTGGTCGGTGAGCGCGCGGCGCGGGCAGAACCCCGGCGGCCTGTGGCCGGAAGCCCCGCGTGGCGCGAACCAGACGCCGATTGCGGACGTGTTCGATGCCGCCGGGAAGCCGATCATGGTGAGCACGACCAACCACCAGAGCACCGCCGGCGAAGACGGCCAGACGCTGCTGGATCATCGGACGTGGACGTTTCACAAGGGGCGCGCGCCCGCGAAGGTCGTCGTGACCGGCTCGCGCCCGGTGATCGTGGAAGTGCCGTTCGCGCTGGACGACGTGCCTTTGCCGTGAACCGCACGGCACACAGGGCGGAAGCCCTGTGACGCTGACGGGAAACCCTACTCGTCCACCTTCACCTCAACATCGGGCGCGTGGACGACGTGCGACCCGGAGCTGTTGGTCGGGATCGAGTAGCTGACGCGCACGCGCACGGTGCCGGCCTTCAGGCCCTTCCACGGGCCGTCGGCCTTGCTCGCGAAGTCGCCGCCGCCGAACACGGTGATCGTCTCACCCGGCTCGATGGTCCTGGTCGCGCTGTACACCGGCACGTCCTTGAACGCCAGCGTCGACACACTCTCGGAATAGGCGGCGATGCCGACGCCGTAGCCGTTCTGCCCGACGTTGCCCACCGTCAGCCGCTTCTTCGAGTTGTTCGTGACGGTGATCTCGATCACCTCGCTGGCCTTCGTCTCCGCGCCGACCTTGAGCGCCTTCTTCACCTTCGCGCGCACGTCGAACGAGCGCACTACCTCGAACTCGACCGGTTCCGATCTGAGCGCGAACAGCGGCACGCCGGCCATCGCGCCGCGCTCCGCGTCCGGGCGCGGCTGGCCGCCCTTGCCGCCGACGGCGCGGAACTCGTAGTGCCCGCTCAGCCGCACCGTGCCGGGGAACTGGAAGTCGAAGCGGCCCGGCGAGTACCAGTTGGTGAGCGCCAATTCCGCGCCCGGCTTCAGTTCGACAACGTCCTTCGGCCAGTCGTGGTCGAACAGCCCGCACCGGCTGTACACGAGGGGCTTCAGCGCGGTCCACGCGCCGTCGACGCCGCGCTGCTCGCCGGCCACGCGCACCCACGGGTCGCGCCAGCCGCACTCGGAGCCGTCGCCGGGCTTCACGACCTTGTGCGTGCGGGTCTTGGACGTGTTCACCAGTTTCAGCCCGATGTGCGCCTGCGTCCCGGCTTCAATCACGCGCTCCTTCGGCGGGATCGCGACCAGTTTCAAATCGGTCTCGATCAGCTCTTTGGTCAGGGGCGCATCGGCCGCGGCTTTCGGCTGCGACGCCGGCGCGAGAACGGCGAACACCGCGGTAAACACAACTGCGGGAAGTGCGGCACGCATGACAAGGCTCCGCGAACGCCGGGCGACACACCACGATGATACGCGCCCGCCGCGAACCGTGTCTGCGCTCGTTACAAACCCAGGGGTTGCCCATCTCACTTCGGTTCTAGTGGGGGTGTGGCGCGGTGGCGCGGGGTCAAGAAGCGGATGAACGCTTCGGCCGCGGGCGGGGGCGTTTCGCCGCGGCGGATCAGGATGCCGCTGTGGATCGGCTCGATCACCCCCGGCGCGATCTTCCGCACGCCCACCTTCACCCCGCGCGTCACCGCGCCGTTGGGCGTCAGCGGCACCAGCGACACGCCCAGCCCCGCTTCCACCATCTTCACCACGATCCCCGTCGTCGTCGCTTCCATGTCCACCCGCGGGGTCAGACCGCGCTGGTGGAAGGCGTTCAGCACGTGCTGCCGGCCGGTCGAGCCGCGCTCGAACACGATGAGCGGCACGCCCACGAGGTCGGCCAGATCGACTCCCCGTTTCTTCAGCAGAGTGTGCCCCGGCGGAGCGATCAGCCCCCACCCGAACGAGAACAGGTGCCGGTACTCCAGCCCGCTGACGCCCTCGTACGGGGCCGCGACGCCGAACGCCAGGTCCGGGTCGCGCAACAGCGCGTCCTCGATGTCGCGCTCGGTGCGCGAGCTGAGCCGCACGCGAATCGCCGGGAACGCCCGGTGGAACCGGCGGATCGAGTCGAGCAGCGCGTACAGCGTGAGGTACTGTGTGGCCGCGACGTGAACCTCCTGCGGCCCGCTCGCCCCGTCGGGAGCGACCAGCCGGCGGGCGCTTTCGAGGAACGACTGTGCCCGCGGCAGGAACTGTTCGCCCTGCGGGGTGAGGGGCGACCGCCGCCGCGGGCCGCGCTGCTTGTGGTACAGTGCCACCTTCAGGTGCGATTCGAGTGCGACGAGCCGGTTCCGCAACCCCTGCTCGGTGATGTGCAGCCCGCGGGCCGCGGCCCGAAGGCTCCCGGCGCGGGCCAGTTCCACCAGCGCCTGCACCTGATCGGTCGAAACGGACGGTACGGCGTCGGCCATCAGCACCTCCCGTTAAACAATCGTTCGCTGTGTAACGTCTCCATTGGAACACGGATCGTTGGCGAAGGGAACACGCCGCATGTCACTTCCCGCGGGCGATCACGCGCCGCTCGCCGGTGCGGAACGCGGTCGCAGTCAGGCCGGTGGTGTGGCTCCGCACCGAGACCGCGCCGGCGGTCGGCGTGTCCCACACGGTCGCGCCGCCGTAGCTCGCGGTCAGGTGGTCGGGCGGGCCGGCGCGCTGGCTCGACACCACCAGCTTCGGCCGCGCCCAGAGGGCCATCGCGCCCGGCTCCGGCCTCTCTGGTGATCCCCGCGGCGCGTTCGCGGCCTTCGCGCCGTGGTGCGGGGCGAGCATCACATCGACCGGCGCGACCGGCTTCGCCAGCGCGAGCGTCTGTCCCTCTCCTTCGAGGTCGCCCGTGAGGAGCACCGTGTGCCCGGCGTGCCGCATCAGCAGCACCAGGCTGCGGGCGTTCTCGTTGCCGTCCGGCCCGGCGCGCGGCGGGTGCAGCACGTCGAAGGTCACGTCGCCGGCCGTGAACCGGTCGCCGACAACGACCACGCGCGTGCGGACGCCGTGCCGCTCAAGCGCGGCCAGCACCGCGGTCACACCGGGCGCGTCCTTGTTCGCGAAGGTCGGCGTGGTTGTCACCTGCCCGACGTGGAACCGGCGCAGCAACTCCGGCACGCCGTTGAAGTGGTCGAGGTCGGCGTGCGACAGGAACACTTCGTCGACGCGCGAGATGCCACGGCTCCACAGGAACGGGGCGACGACGCGGCGGATCGCGTCGGGCCCGGCGGTGGTGCCCGCGTCGTACAGCAGCACTCGGCCGTCGGGCGTTTCGACGACGACGCAGCCGCCGTGCCCGACCGCGAGGACCGTGACGCGGGCCTCGTCCGAAGTGCGCGGCGAGAGACCGACCGCGACGCCGACGAACAGCCACACGAGCACCGTGGCGAGCGCCCGCTTCGCGCGCGTGCCGTCGAGCATTACGACGCAGGCGACCAGCGCGTAGAAGCCGACGAGCCACCACACCGCCGGCGCGGGCGCGTAGAGGTGACCGAACGGGACGCGGTCGCCGAGGTGAACCATCCACTCGCACGCGCCGAGGCACAACTCGGTGACGCGCGCGAACGGCCACGCGAGGCCCAGCGGTGCAGCGAGCAGCACGAGAAAGCCGGCCACGAGCGCGACCGCGGTGAGCACGATCAGCGGCGGTCCGAGGAACACCGCGACGGGCGACGCCACGTTCTGCCAAGTGAGCACGAGCGGCGCGTTCACCGCGGTCAGGATCGCGCTGACCGCGAACAGCACCCAGAGCGCGCGGAGCGCGGCGCGGAACAGCTTTTCCGGCACGCCGCGCGTTTCGTCGATGAGCTGTTCCACCGGCGACAGTTCGCGCGGGGCGAGCCAGCGCACCGCGCCGTACAGCAGCACGATCACACTGAGGAACGAGAGCTGACAGCCGGCGGTGAACGGGTCCGTGGGGTTCGCGGCGATCACGACGAGCCACGCGAGGGCCAACCCGTTCGCCGAGATGACGCGGCGACGCAGGATGATTCCGCCACACGCGACGCACACCATCACCGCGGCGCGCACGGCCGACGGCCGCGCCCCGGTGAGTAGCGCGTAGGCGAGCAGGAAGAGCGCGACGGCCCAAGCCCCGTGGCGCGAGCGCACGCCGCACACGCGCAGCACGAGCCACGCGAACCAGCCGAGGATCACGAGGTGCTGACCGGAGATGGCGAGGACGTGGATCACGCCGGTGCGAACGTACACGTCCCATTCTTCGCGCTCGAGCGCGGTACTGTCGCCGAGGAGGAGCGCGGTCGCGAGGCCGGATTCGTCCGGCAGGTTGCGTTCCAGCGCGCGAGCGCCCCACCCGCGGATCGCGGCCAGCCACCCGAACAGCGACGTGCGCCAGCCCTCTTCGAGTCGCACCACCGGATCGGCGGAGCGCTTGACGCGCAGCTCCGCGGTGATCCGTCGATCCAACAGGAACGCGCGGTAGTCGCGCTCGCCGGGGTTGTGCGGGCCGTCGGGCTTCGACAGCCGGCCGGTCACTTCGACCACGTCGCCGCAGTGAACGTCGCTCAGGTGCCCTTCGACCGACAGGCGCACGCGCCCGCTCGCCGGTCGCCAGCCGTCGGGCGTTTCGATCTCGCTCACGTCGAGAACGCTCGCGCTGCTGGCGGCGCGCTGCTGGGTGAGCAGCGGGTCAGGCTTCGGGGGGCGAAAGCGGTCCGGTTCCTCCGCGAGCCGCCCGCGCACGCTCACCGCTTGCGGCGCGTCTTTGGCAAAGCGGGCGATGTCGTCGGCCCGGAACGTGTGGCGGTGCGAGTGGTGGTGCGCCGCCGCGAGCGCCGCGGCGCAGACCAGCAGCCAGACGGAAGCCGTCTGCGGTGCGCCGGTGCGGGTCGAGAGCCAGCCCAGCAGCGCGACGACAGCGACGATCAACCCCGCGCCGAGCGGCACGCCGATGTAGCGCTCCGCGAGCAGGCCCACACTCGCCGCGAGCGCGACGGGCACGAGCGGTGCGCGGGCGAACTCCCGCCACGGGGCTTCGGGCGGTCGGGCCGCATGGTCGTCGGGTAAGGGCGCGGACATTGGCGACTATCGTACTCGCTGCGCCATTCGGCATAAACTAGCTGCATGGACACCGTTCGCGTCAATTTGGGTGAGCGCAGTTACGACATCGCCATCGGCACTCGCGAAGCTGCGAGCGGCCTGGGGGCGTTCGTTCGCGCCGCGCTGCCGAAAGCTTCGACTGCGCTCGTAGTGTGCGACACCAATACTGAGGGGCACGCGCGTACGGTTGAGGCTTCGCTCGTCGCGAATGGACTTCGCACCGGGTTCGCTGTCGTGCCGGCGGGCGAAACGTCGAAGTGCATGGATCAACTCGCAAAGCTGTACGACGCGCTGTACGACCTCGCCGCGGATCGCAATACGGCGGTGGCCGCGGTCGGCGGCGGGGTGATCGGCGACCTCGCGGGCTTCGCCGCGGCCACCTACAACCGCGGGCTGCCGCTGGTCATGGTGCCCACGTCGCTGCTCGCGATGGTCGATTCCTCTGTCGGCG
>SXHE01000301.1 GCA_005773755.1 Planctomycetia bacterium | reverse complement strand
GGTGCTGGCCCCGCCGGCCGGCGAGCGGTGGCTCACCGCCGACGAGACGCTCGCGTTCCTGCGCCGGCAGACGACACAGGAATACGCTCACCAGTCGCAGCTCGCGCTGCCCGACCCGCAACCGTTCCGCGACCGGTTCGGCATCGACGCGGACGTTCACATCGCGGTCGGCTACCCTGACCTCTTGCGTTGCATCGCGACCCCGGCGGGAAGCACGTTCCGCATCATCGACGTGAAGGCGGTCGAGGTGCCGACTGTCTTCCACAAGGCACAGGTCGCGTACTACGCGCTCGTTCTGGCCGAGTTGCTGCGCCAGATCGGATCGCCGTTTGGGGTCGATCGGACGGGCGAAATCTGGCACCACCCGCCGGACCGCGGCGCGGCGCTTCAGGTCACGCCGTTCCGCTTGAAAGCCTACGAAGCTCAGGTGGGCGACTTCCTGCGCGAGCACCTGCGGCGCATCCGCGCTGCGCGGCTCGACGCCACGACCGACGAGACCGCGTTCCATCTCGGGTACAAGTGCGAGCAGTGCGACTACCTACCCCACTGCATCGGCGCCGCGGACGAAAACGCACCGGCCGCCGGGTGGGACGTGTCCGCGGTGCCCGGGTTGTCCCCCGTTGGGAAGCAGACGCTGCTGAAACTTGGCGTCCGCACCGTCGGGGCGTTGGCCGCCGCCGGCGCAACAGTCGCGGCCCCGGCGAACGGCTGGAAACTTCGCACGAACGGTCCGCTGCTCGCGCTGCGCGCCGCGTCACTCGCCGACGGCACCCCGCGACGACTGCCCGATTATTCGACATGCTTGATGCCGCCGCGAATCGATGCCGCGGTGTTCCTCCTGTGCGACCGCGACCCGGTGGAGGGTCGGCTCGCCACGGTCGGCGCGCTGTTCGAGGCCGGCACCCGGCGCGAGTTCGTGACCGCGATGGTGGACGGTCCGGGCGCCGAACCGGAACGCGACGCGCTGCTCCGAGTCCTTCTCGCGACGGTCGGGTTCCTGGACGAAGTCGATCAACACAATGCCGCGCACCCGAACGCGCCGCGAATCGCGCACGTGTTCGTATACGAGCCGTCGGAGGCCGCGGACCTTCAAGCCGCCGTCGGCAGGCACCTCGCGGACGCGGCCGTGCGCGGCGGGTTGCTGAACCTCGTGCGCATGTTCCCGCCGGAACCGCTGATCCCCGACCCCGAGTACCGCGGCCGCCGGCACCTGCCCGCCACGGCCGTGCGGTCGGTGTTCGACGCACTGTTTGCGCTGCCCGCGCGGGTCACCCACGACCTCGCGCGTGTTTGCGCGGCCCTCAGCAGCAGCGCCACGCAACCGCCGAGCGACCCGTACCGGCCGAGGCCGCCGTTCGCGCGAACGTTCTCTTCCAAACTCAACATCGACGTGTGTCGCGCGCTCAAAACGGGGCAGATCGAATCGCGGGAAGTAGACAGTGACGTGCGGGCGCGGCTCGCAGCCGTCTCCGGCTTGGTGCGGTGGCTCATCGCGGACAACGCACAGGCGATCACGCAGTACCTGCGGCTCAAGAAAGACCCGTTCCGCTGGCAGGGTACGTTCGACCCGCTCGCCGCGAGCGACTTGGAGTTTCTGCGGGCGCAAGAGGTGCTCGCGACGCGCGCCGCGGAACTGGGCGCGCTCACGGAACTCGCGCTCCCGCCACAAACCCGCAAGCAGCGGTTCAAGTGCGTCGGGCCGATGCGCCTCACGAACGAAACGCCGTCTCCTTTCGGTTGGGCGGGCGTCCGGCTCACATTTGAAGCACCAAGCGATTGCGCCCAAGCAGAACTGGGGCCGGGTTCGTTCAACCTGTTGCTCACCGACAACGACCCAGACCTGTTGCTTGACCCCTCGGCGTGGCCGCTGGTGAGCGTGTCCGCAGCGGAACTCGGGCCGTCTGACGGGGGTGTTAAAGTGGTGCTCGACGTGCGGCGCAAAGCGTGGGCGAAGGGGCCGCTGAAGGGCCGGTTCGCGGCCCGCAAAGACGGGTGGTGGCTCGACGCCGGGTACGGTGACGTGAACACGGACCGGATGCAGGACTTCCTGAGTTACCTCGACGCGGGAGGCGCGTGATGGATCCCGTCCGTACCTCCCTCCGCGCGTTCTTGGCCGATCCCGCGACGTTCGCGACGGCCCTTCCCGACTGGCAACGCGACGCATGGCTCGCGGGGCTCGCCTTCGCGGAGCAGCACCTGACGGCGCGCCCCCTGCGCAAAGCTCAGCGCGACGCGTGGGAGCAATCCGCCGGCACGCGCGCGGCGCTCGTATTGGGGCCGCCGGGCACCGGGAAGACGTACCTGCTCGCGTGGATGGTCTGCGGCTTCATGCGCGCCCTTCGCGAACAGAAGCGACCGTGCCGCGTCCTGTTCACCGGGTTCACCCGCGAGTCGATCGGCAACCTGTTCGACGACTTCATTCCGCTCGCGCGTGCGCACCTGCCGGGCACCACAGCCGTGTTCTTCGGGAACCCGCCGGACCAGGTGCTTCCCGACGAGGTACAGCCGGTCCCGCTTTCGGATGCCGACGAGTTGAAGGACGCGCGCGAACTGCTGAACGTGCCCGCGCTGGTGGCCGCCGCGACCGGGTGGTCGCTGTACAAGTTGTTCGCCGGCGGCGCGGTTTCGGGCGGCGAAGGCCCAACCGCCCCGGTGTTCGACCTCGTCGTCGTGGACGAGGCGTCACAACTCACTCTTGCTCAAGGCTTACTCGGGCTGAGCGGGTTAGCCCCGGACGGTCGCATCGTCGTAGCCGGCGACGACCGGCAGTTGCCGCCGGTGCGTGCGTCCTCCGACGCGACCGCCGCGGACGGCCGGAACCTCGGCGGGTCGCTGTACGCGTTCCTCAAGAGCGGGTGCGCGCCCGAGTTCAGGCTCACGGAAACATTCCGCCTCAATGCTCCGCTGACAGACCCGCCCGCCAGGCTCTTCTACGACGGCGAGTACACGTCCGCGGTGTCGCACCGCCGGTTGCAACTGCGCGCGAACTGGGCCGATAGTTTGTCCGAATGGCAACGGGCCGCGCTCGACCCCGAACACCCGCTGTGCGTGCTCATTCACACCGGCCCGCCGTGCGGCACCGACAACCCGTTCGAGCGCCGCGTGCTGAGCGAACTGGTTGCGGCGCTCGCGGACCGACTCTTGCCCGAACCCGGTCGGCCCGAACTGACTCCGGAGTACCTGTGGGCCGAGCGGCTCGCGGTGGTCACCCCGCACCGGGCGCAGAACGCGGCGCTCCGCGCGGACCTCGCCCGGTACCCGCGCGGAACCGGCGCGGTGGTCGAAACCGTCGATCGCATCCAGGGGCGCGAGCGGGACGTGATCCTCGCCGGGTACGCCGTTTCGGACCCCGAGTTTGCTGCGGCCGAAGCCGAATTTCTGTTCAGCCCCGAGCGGCTGAACGTCACAGTAACAAGGCCGCGGTCGAAGTTGGTGCTGCTCATCAGTCGGCGGCTGTTGGAGGTAACGCCGACCGACGAGCGGACCTTTGACAGCGCGTTCGCGCTGCGCGAGTACGCGCTCGACACGGACCCGGTCGCCCGGTTCGAGCTGCCCGACGCGGCCGGCCCGGTGGCGGTCGAACTCCGCGTCCGCCGGTTCTCCGGCCCGGCGCCCGAACCGTCTGCCCCGCCGACCGAGGCTCAGCCCGCACCCACGGAAGCCCCGCCGATGCCCGCGCCCGCACTCACCCCCGCGCAGCAGCAACTTCTGGAAGCGATCCGCCAACTCGCGGGCGAGAGCGATTGGAACACCGCCGCCCCGTGGGAAGTGGACAAAGTACTCAACCGAAAGGTGAGCCACAACGAGTACCGGGCGCTGGTCGAAGCCGGCAAGCTCTCGGCGATCGGCCAAGTGCGAAAGGCTCAAGGTACGCCCTTCCTCGTGTGGCGCCCGCGCGAACGAGACGTGATCCCGCACCCCTGTACGGCTGCGGCGGTGAATGCACACCTCGACACGCTTCTCGACTCGCTCCGACCCGACGACGGGGCAACGTGGTACGAGCACAAGCGCGCCGAACACCTCCGCGACCACTTCCTGTGGTCCGACTGGCAAGCGAACGACGCGCTCGAGCCGATCCTGCGCGCGCTGGCGGCATCAGGGGTGAGCTACCAATTCTCCGAAGACGGGAAGCGGTTCGACCGCGCCGACCGGTTCAACCCGCCGGCCCTCCCAGTGCTGCCCGAGCCGTCGGACGACGACCTCAGTGACGACGACTTCCGCGTGCTGAACGCGCTCGAAACCGAAGAGGCCCGGCGGATCAACTTCGGCGCGTTCGAGACGGCGCTGACACCGGCGTGGCTCGCGAACACCCTCAAACGACCGATCGGAGAAGTGCGTGCGGCACTCGCGCGGCTGGAGCAGCACCACTATTTACTGTGGGTCGAAGATTCGGCGGTCCGCAGCCGGATGGCCGAACTCGCGCGCGAGGTGCGGTACGTCCGGCAGCGGTTCGGCCCGGACGACGCGGACCGCCGCCCGTACATGATCCGCGCCGTTCAGGTGCGGTCGGTGCCGCGCTCGAAACCGGTGCGGAACCAACCGCTTGCGCCCGGCATCGACCGGCTCAAGAAGCAGTTGTCGAAAGTGCCGCACGCGGTCCAATCGCTCGACGCGCTCCACGCGATGCTCAAAGAGGAATGGACCGATCCGGTGAGTGTCGCGGGCTTTCAACTGCGCGCGCTCGAACGCCTTCTGCCCGCGTACTTGGGCGCCACCAACGAAGACGCGTTCGTCATCACCGCGGACACCGGGTCGGGCAAGACCGAAGCGGCGTTCCTCCCGCTGATCGCGGGCGCGGCGATCGACCGGCGGGCCGGGCGGCGTGGGACGAAAGCCGTACTGGTCTACCCGCGGGTGAGGCTCGCGTACAACCAGGCGCAGCGGCTCGTGAAGTACCTCGCGCTCTTCGCGGCGCAACCCGACGGCGCGAAGCTCACGGTCGGGCTTCAGTCGAAGGACGTGCCGCGACACTCGCACAAGCCCGCGACGTACCAGCCGAACGGCCAACTCGAAAACTGGCCCGGCGACGTGAACACCGGGTTCGAGTTCCCACTGTTCGGTTGCCCGGCGTGCGCGAAACCGCTGAAAATGCGCCCAGGCGGTGGCAACGACGGGCACGACCGACTCGCGTGCGGTGCATGTCCGTGGAACTTCGACGGCTGGGCCGGGTCGAAGACTCGCGTGCAGACACACCCGCCAGATTTCTTCCTTCCGGTGGCCGAATCGCTGAGCCAGTGGCAGCACGACGACTCCGCCGGGGCACTGTTCGGTGACAAGCCCGACTTCCTGCCGCCGCGCGCGCTGCTTGCGGACGAGATTCACTTGTACTCGCACATCCAAGGCGCGCAGATCGGCTACACGCTCCGCCGGTTGCTCGCGCGGTGTGAACTGAACGCGCGCACCAAAGACATGCGCCCGGCGCGCCCGTTGGCGGTGGGTATGAGCGCGACGCTCGGCGCGCCGTCCGCGGTGTGGGGCCAACTCGCCAGCCGCAGCAGCGTGCCCGAGATCACGCCGCGCCGCACACTCAGCCCGAACAACGAACCGGCCGAACTGATCGAGAACCCGCGAGCACGGGAACACTTCTATTTCGTGCAGCCCGAGGTCGAGTCGCGCGGGCACGCGGTGGCCGGCGCCGCGGCCACGATTCAGGTGCTCATGTGCCTGAGCCACGGGATGCGTCGGCGCCCCGGCGACCGCGGCGGCTACCGCGGGCTGGTCTTCTTCGATTCCATCGACAGCCTGAAACAACTGCACCACGACTACAGCAGCGCCGAACAACAGAACCGACTCGCGGGGCTGCGCACGAGCCGCTTTCCCACCGACGCCGCGACCGGCCGGCCGCGCCGGACCTGCTGCGGCAACCCGACCGCGTGCGACACGTTCCGCGCAGGCGAGTGCTGGTACTTCGCCGCCGCGGAACTCGGTACAAACCCGGCGCGCCCGAACGACCCGCATCAGGTCGCGGCAGGGGCCGACGGCGACCCGGTCGGGTACGCGCCGGGCCGACCGCTCACGGTCATGGACCGGCCGGTGTACTCCGGCACCGGCGGCAGGGTCGAAGAGGCGATGGGCCGCGCGGATCTCGTGTTCAGCACGTCCTCGCTGGAAGTCGGGTTCGACGACCCCGAAATGATTCTCGTCTATCAGCACTACGCGCCAGGGAACCTCGCGAGCTTCGCCCAGCGCAAGGGTCGCGGTGGGCGCGGCACCGACGACCGCCCGGTCACAGGCTGCACACTCTCGATCTACTCGGCAAAGGACAACTGGTACTTCCGGCACCCGGACCTGCTCCTCGAAGGCGGCGGGTTCGACGTTCCGCTGAACCCCGACAACTTCTTCGTGCGCCGCGGGCAAGCGGTGGCCGCGCTTCTGGACGCCGTCGCTCGCGTGTGCGCGCAGGAAGGCATCGCGATGCCCGAAGCGAAGGCCGCGAACCTCACGGCGCTGGGCGAGTTGGTGAATCGCGCAGACGATCGACTTCTACGCCTCGCGCTGGGCGAAACTGTCTTCGCAGAACTGAAGGTGAAGACCCTCGCGGACCTCTGGCGGGTGATTCGTGAGAACGTGGACAGTCAGGTGGTCGAACAGAAGGACTGGCGCAAGCTCCTGCCGTGGGTGCCTGTCAGGTTGTTTGACGCGATCAACCTGCCGCTGCTCCGCGTGACCTACGCCCGCGACAGCGGCGCCGAGCACACCGACGCGCTCGACGTGTCGCTCGCGTTCGGCTACTGCGCCCCGGGCAACGCGACCCGACGGTTCGGGCACGCGCTGGTTCACTGGGTGCCGCCGCCCACGGTCAAGTACGCACCGATGTTCAGCCAGGGCACGGCCGGGATGCTCGACGCGGACATCGTTGAGCCGACCGAACGGCAGAAGATCGGGAACACCCCGGAGGCGCTCGACACGCACATTCGCGCAGGTCTTCCCGACGAAGTCGTCGGCAGGCTCTCGCCGGGGCTGATCTACCACTACCTTTTCCGGCCCGAGTGGGTGAAGCTCAGCGAACTCGGACGCTTTACCCGCGACCCGCAAACCCGGCGCCTCGCCTGGGAGTCGCGGTACTACTGGTCGCCCGCCGACCGGCGTCTGGTTCACGTCGAGCCGGGGACGAACCCGCCGGACGGGTCGAAACCGGTCCACCACAAGACCGGGTCTGAACTACTCAGCTTCCCCCTCGTGGCGCAAACGTCGCCGGGGAAAAAGTACCCGATTCGCGGACTTGCGCGGCTCGCGCTCGATCTGGTCGGCTTCACCGGCGGAACACACGGCAACACGGATACCGGGCTGCGGGTTCACCGCACCTACTGGGGCACCGACGTGTCGCTGCGCCTCGGTGACTGCGGCGAGGAGGAAGAGAACTGGACCGTCGCGTTCACCGACGCGCAGGGCGATCAGCCCGCGCTGTACGGCTACCGGATCGACACGGAGGGCGTGCGCCTCAAGCCGGACGCCAACCACCTGTCCGCGTTTGTTACGGCGGAAGTCGCTCGGATCACCCAGGATGGCGCGCGGAACCGGTGGCACCGCGGTCAGTTCTTCCGATACCGGCTCGCGAGCCGGCTCGCCGCTCGCGGGCTCAACTTCAGCGTCGCCGGCCCAGTGGCCGAATTGCTGATCGCAGCGAACGGCGCCCCTTCGCTGGCCAAGCGCCTTGAACGGCTCCGAGAGCAATTCAGCGCTGACACGTTCCTGCAGTTGCTTGCCGATGCGCAACGTCTTAGGCTCGAGTACCACCCGCTGCTAACAGTCGAACGGGTTCGGCAACTCGCCGACCATCTTCAATCGCCTGAGTTTGGCGAACTCCTCAGAGATGCGCTCGGTGCGCTCAAAGACAACACCGCGTTTAACGGCTACGTCCGCTCGCTCGCGCTGCACGGACTGTTGCTCGCGCTGCACGGGGCTTTCGTCGTACACGGGCACGGCGAACCCCGTCAGGTCAGCGGGCACGCGAAACTGTCGATCCAGTTCGGAACGCGCGCGGACGATAGTCTGACGGTGTTTGAGACTGGCGACCACGGAGACGGCACTACTCGGACCTTCTTGCGGAACCTTGGGCGTGCGATGGCCGAGTGGCGCCGGGGTGAGTTGGCCGTGTGCCCGTACGCCGCGGAGGAGGCGCTGCTCGACCATGTGTTCGACCGACTCGACCGTCACAAGCACTGGCGCGGGTTGAACCCGCGGCACCCGGACACCCTCCGCACGGTCGCCCGCGAGTTGACCGGCACGACCGCCGTTTCGGAACTGCACCTTCAAG
>SXHE01000300.1 GCA_005773755.1 Planctomycetia bacterium | reverse complement strand
GGCCGGCTGACACCGGCCGTTCGCCCAGGCTCACTTGAAGCTCTTCAGCATGGCGTCGAAGTCCTTCGTGTGCTTCTCGACGGTCTTGGCCGGGCCGCGGAGCCACACCGAGGCGACCGCGCCGTCGTCGTCCTCGAACACGACGTAAATCTGCCGGTAGTCGGCGAACGGGGTGCCGTCCTTCGCCATCGGGAACGCCTTCTTGATGAACGTCCCCTTGATGTCGAAGTACACGCCCTCGTACTTGCCGACCTTGAACTTGTCCTTCTTGGTCTCGACCTTCTCCGCGCCCTTCGCCGGTTGGAAGTTGTTGAGCTGGCGGGTCAGGTTGGCGTCGATGCCGCCGCCGCCCTTGGTGAAGAACGCGACCACTTCCGCGTCCTCCTTGTCGCCCTCTTCCTTGGTGATCTTGAACTGCGCGACCCGCAGGCCGAGTTTGTCCATCGGCACTTCTTTCTTCCACACGGCCGGGGCGGTGGACTTCATCCCGGCCCATTCGACCGGCGTGGCTTTGTCCTCGGCCCACAGGCCGACCGTCGGCACCGCGAGCAGCGCGGCAGCGAATACCATGCGCATGGAACTGATCCCCAGAGTGAACAGCGTGTCGAACACCGGGGGACATTGTAGGGCGCGGTCAGTCGGCGGCGCGCGGAAGCGGCGCGGGCGCGATGCCGCTCGGCCGCGGGGCCGGCTCCAGCGGTTCGGTGGGGTCGAACGGCGTGCCGACCGGCTCGTGCGGCTTCGGGTCGAGCAGCGGTTCCACGTCGGTCACGTCGACGACGTTCGCCAGCACAACGGGCGAATCGTTTTGTGCCACAGCCTGCTCAGGCTCCGGCTGCGCGCGTGGCTCCGAGAAGAACACGAAGTACACCGCAGCGTAACCGAGCACTGTACTGGCGACGCTGATCGCGATCAACTTGCGCATGGCGCTCCTCGCGTGGGTCCGAGAAGCGGCGAGATAGCGACCCGCGCGAGACGGGGCAAGCTCAACCCGAGTAGTAGCACACTCGTGCCAGCGGGCAGCGATACAATGGAGTCATGGCAGGTAACACGTTCGGGAAGCTGTTTCGCGTGACCACGGCGGGCGTTTCGCACGGGCCGGGGTACGTCTGCATCATCGACGGGTGCCCGGCGGGGCTGGAACTGGCTGCCGCCGATCTGCTGCCGGACCTGCGCCGCCGCCGCCCCGGTCAGAGCAAGCTCACCACGCAGCGCGACGAGGACGACGCGCCCGAAATCTGGTCGGGCGTGTTCGAGGGGAAAACCGACGGCACGCCCATCGGCATCTTGTTCCGCAACGCCGACCAGCGGAGCGGCGACTACGGCGACATCAAAGACAAGTACCGGCCCGGCCACGCGGACTACACGTTCGACGCCAAGTACGGGTTCCGCGACTACCGCGGCGGCGGGCGCAGCAGCGCGCGCGAAACGGTGTGCCGCGTCGCGGCCGGGGCGGTGGCGAAGAAACTGCTCGCGCGCGCGGGCGTTCGCGTTCTCGGTTATGTGAAGCAGGTCGGCGACGTGATCGCGGACGTGCCCGACCCAACAGCGGTCACGCTGGAACAGGTCGAAGCGACCCCGGTGCGGTGCCCGGTGCCGGACGCCGCACAACGGATGATCGAGCTGATCGACGCCGTGCGCCTGGACCGCGACTCCGTCGGCGGTGTGTGCGAACTGGTTGCGACCGGCGTCCCGCCGGGGTTGGGCGAACCGGTCTTCGACAAGCTCAAGGCCGATCTGGGCAAGGCGCTGCTGTCGCTGCCCGCGGTGCTCGGCTTCGAGTACGGGGCCGGGTTCGCGGCGGCGACCATGCGCGGCAGCGCGAACAACGACGTGTTCGTGCCCGGACCGAACGAATCGCACGAGTCGCCGGTCGCCGCGAACGCGGCCGACTGCAACGCGACCGCCGCACCGGAGCCGCTCGCGGCTTCGCGAGCGCCCGTCCGCACCGAGTCGAACCGGCACGGTGGGATGCTCGGCGGCATCTCCAGCGGGATGCCGATCGTGTGCCGGGCCGCGATCAAGCCGACGAGCAGCATCCCGCGCGCGCAGCGCACGGTCACGCGCGACGGTGACCCGACCGAGATTCTGGTGAAGGGCCGGCACGACCCGTGCCTGCTCCCGCGCTTCGTACCGATGGGCGAGGCAATGATCGCACTGGTGCTGATCGATCACCTGTTGCGCTCAAAAGTGAGCCGGCTTTCGGGCTGACCGCGGCACACGATCCGGGGTAAACGAAACCGCCCGGCGTCGAGCCGGGCGGTTGACGTTTCACGGTCGCGCGAAGCTTACTTCTTCTCGGGCGGCTTCGGCGGCACCGGCGGCGTGGGGGGCATCGGCGGCGGCACGACCTTCGGCGCGAGGAAGCTGGTGTCGGCGGTCTTGATGGTGGTCTTCTGCTCCTGCGTCAGCTCCACCTTCGTGTCCGTGCCGCCGATCACAACAACCAGATCGCCCTTGAGCTTGATGGAGATCGTCGCCTCTTCGATTCGCTGCTTCTTCGGGTCGTAGTACATCACGCCTTTGCTGCCGGTCGCGTCGCTGGTCAGCTTGCTGCCCTCCTTGATGCGGAACAGCAGGCCGTCGGCGGTCGCGGGCGGCGCGGTGTAGGCCACCACGGTCTCGACCTCGATCTTGTCGAAGTCCTTCTTCGCCCCTTCCTTCTCCGGCTCCAGGTAGGTGAACTTGTAGGTGATGTCGTAGGTGCCGATCGGCCCCAGGTTCAGGTTGCTCTTGCGCTCCCACTTGTCGCCCTTCTTCTTGGGCGTGTTCGGTTCCGGGAACAACTTGAACGAGGGGTCGGTCATCTCCTTCAGCGCGTCGTCGGTCATCACCTTCTTGAGCAGCGCGTCCATCTGCTGGCTGCCGGCCCCGAGCTTCTTGATGAAGTCGTCCTTGCCGTCCACCTTCTCGACCTTGAAGTTCTTGCCGATGGTGGCGGTGAACTCGGAGTCCTTGAGGCCCTTGAAGAACTCGATCAGGCCGGGGTTGCCGCCCGCGCCCGCGGTGTCGGCCTTCGTGGAGTCGTAGTTGATCGGGTTGCCGGAGATGTCGATCTCCATCTTCAGCCCCTCGATCTTCTGCTTCACGGTCCACTTCGTTTCGCCGGGCACGTCCTTGCCCGCGCCGTCCTTGACCGGGGTCTCGGCGACCGGGGTCCACTGGTAGTAGAAGGTGCTCTTCTGGCGCTGCGGCAGGTCCTGGCCCTGCACCTTGATCTGCTGCGTGACCTCGGTGGTCATTTCCGTGTAGAACGGCGTGAACTTCCCGTCCTTATCTTTGACGTTGAAGTTGAGCGTGAAAGCGCGGTCCTGGCCGCCGGCGATGGCGCACAGGGTGACGCCGAACAGCGCGGCGGCGACGAGACGGGTGCGAAACACGACGAGACCTCCTGATGACCGGCACGGCCCGGCTGGGGGCCGGGGTCGGGGAAACGTTCCGAATGTTCTACCTTTGACGAACGGGGAAGCAAGAGCGCAGGGGAAAACGCGCGAACAGTCGCCGCTCGCGCGGCTCGCAACACAGCGGCTGGCACACGGGACCGGCGACAACGGCCGCGCCCGGCCCCGGCCCCGCGCCCGGCCCGCTCGCGGGCGGGTCGGCCGGCACCGGCGGTTCCGGTGTGCCCGCCGGTGCGAGGAAACTGATCGCGCGCGTCTTGATGGTCGTCTTCTGCTCTTGCAGCAGTTCGACCTTCGTTTCCGTGCCGCCGATCTCGACGAGCAGATCGCCCTTCAGTTTGATGTTGATCGTCGCCTCTTCGATCCGCTGCCGGGCCGGGTTGTAGTACACCACACCCTTGCTGCCCGCGGGGTCGCTGCTCATCTTGCTGCCGTCTTTGATGCGGAACAGCAACCCGTCTTTCGGGTCCGGCGCGTCCTTCGGGGCCTTGTAGTCCATCGTCGCGGCGACCTCGATCTTGTCCAGGCCCGGCCGCGCGGGGTCGGGCGACACGAAGGTGAACGTGTACGTCACGTCGTAGGCCCCGATCGGGCCGAGGTTGATGCTCTTCTTCCGCTCCCACCTGTCGCCCACTTTCTTGGGCGCGTCCGGGAGGAGGCCGTAGGTCAGGTCGCACATTTCCTTCATCGCCTCGTCGCTCATCGTCTTCTTGAGCAGCGCTTCCATCTGCGCGCCGCTGCCGCCCAGTTTCTTGATGAAGGCGTCTTTGCCCTCGATCTTCTCGACCCGGTACGTCGGGCTTAGGGTGACGACGAACTCGGAGCCGTTCAGACCCTTGAAGAACTCCGTCAGGCCGGGGTTGCCGGCGGGCGCGTTGTCCGGTTTGGTGGAGTCGTAGGTGATCGGGTTGCCGGCGATGTCGATCTTCATCTTCACGGCCTCGATCTTCTGCCGCACGGTCCACCGGCCCGCGTCCTCTTTGAGCGGGGTCCAGGCGTAATAGAAGGTGCTCTTCTGCGATTGTGGCAGGTCTTGCCCTTGCACCTTGATGCGCTGGTCGACTTCGGTGCTCATCTCCTGATAGAAGGGGACGGGTTTGCCGTCGCGGTCCTTCAACCGCAGCGCGAACGTGCGCGGTTCTTGCGCGCCGGCGGTCGCGGCCAGAGCTGCGCCCAGCAGCGCGGCAACGGTGAAGCGGTTCCGGATCACGGCAAGCCCTCCGACCGGGGGTGATGTGAACCTGCCCGCTGTTGTACCTACGGGACACCGCCGCGGCCCGAACTCGCCTTCCGCGCGGCACGAAAATCTGTGACACTCTCGCCCCAGCGCCCGCGAGCCACGGACGGCCATGCACGTACCCGACACACCACGGACGGCCCCGAGCGCGCGGCCCGCGACCCACACCGCCCCGGCGGGGAAGCGGGTCGTCGTCGTCACCGCGCCGACGCCGGCCGTGCCCGCGCGGGGCTTCCTCGCGCGCAACCGCACCGTTCTTCTGTTCCTCCTTTTCCTCTTCCTCGCGGACTTCGGACTAGGGGCGCTGGCTCCGCTCTGGGACCGGTACTCGCCGGACGACTACACCGCGCGCGTCGGCGGCTGCGCGGAGCGCTCGCGCGACCTCATGTTCGTCGGCGGCTCGCCCGTGACCGAGGGCATCGACCCGGCGCAGATCGCCGGGGTCGCGTGGCGTGGGCGCACCCTCTCCGACGCCTACGCCATCGGTCTGCACGGCGGCACTGCCACCGACTTCTACTACGCCACCAAGCGCGCGTGCCCGACCGCGCCGCGGGTGATCGTGTACGGTGCGACCGCGAGCGACCTGAACGACAGCCGCAACGAGCCGCACGGAACCCGCTCGCTACTCGCCCCGCGCGACGTGCGCGAGATCGCGACCACGCGCCCGGACGCCGCGAACTGGACCGTGCGCCAGTACGTCACCTCGAAGGTGAGCCAGGCTTCGAACGTGTACCGCTACCGGCACGGGGTCCGCATGTGGGCCGCGACGCAAGCGGAAGCCGTGTTCCCCGGCAGTTGCCCGGACGCGCTCGTACAGGCGACCGAACAGCGCGACCACGCCGACGATCTGGCCCGCTGCGGCACCGGGTACGCCCCGCTCAAGGGCTACACGCTGAGCCGCTACGACCAGATGAAGGCCGCGGGTCACGCCCCGCCGCCGTTCGCGTTCCTGAACAACTACCGCACCGGCGCGCACCTGAAGTACGTCCACAAGCTCGCCGACTGGTGCCGCGACCGCGACACCGAACTGGTGATGCTCGACATGCCGGTCACTGCCGACCTGGAAGCCAAGTACGCGGCCGAGTACGCCGAGTACCGCGCGCGGCTCGCGGACGTGGCCCGCGACCGCGGTCTGAAACTGATTCAAGGGAAGGACGCCGGCCTGACGGACGCCGACTTCGCCGACCAGATTCACATGACGCAAGAAGGCTGTCGCAAGTTCAGCCTCTGGCTGCGCGGGCGGTTGGAGGACGCGGGAAGGTGACAGAGTGAAACCACCTCTCCCCCATGCTTTGATGGGGGAGAGGTCGGCGAGGTTCTGCGAGTCGGGTGAGGGGGGCGCTGAGCAAGGCAAGTGAGCTACGCGGAACGGGATCGAGGCGCTGAGCGCCCCCTCACCCGCCGTCCCAAAGCGGACGGCGACCTCCCCCCATCAAAGCATGGAGGAGAGGTGGGCACAGCCCCTGTCTTCGAGCCAAGTGAGACGGACCTCGGAATGATCTTCGCGAACAAGTACTTCCTCGCGCTGCTGCCCGTGGTGCTCATCCTGTACTTCCTGTCGCGAACGCGCGCGCGGAAGTACAACGTGCTGCTGGTCGCGAGCTGGGCGTTTTATGCGTGGCTCAGCCCGTGGTACCTGTGGGTGCTGCTGCTGCTCACGCTGATCGACTACCGCGCCGCGATCCGCATCGAAGACGCCGCCTCGGAGCGCGGCCGCAAGCGGTGGCTGTTCGTTAGCATTTGCGCGAATCTCGGCCTGCTGGTCGCGTTCAAGTACACGCCGTTCATGTACGACAACGCCCTGCACCTGGGCCGGTGGTGCGGCCTGGCGGTCACGGACCGGCACTGGAGCATCCTGCTCCCGCTGGGCATCAGTTTCCACACGTTCCAGGGCATCAGCTACACGGTGGACGTGTACCGCCGGCAGATCGCGGCCGTGCGCAGTTTCCGAGACTACGCGCTGTTCGTGGCGTTCTTCCCGCAGCTCGCGGCCGGGCCGATCGTCCGCGCGGTCGAGTTCCTGCCGCAGATGCACACGCCGCCCACGCCCACCGCGAAGCAAGTGGCCGAGGGACTGCACCTGTTCCTGATCGGGCTGTTCAAGAAGCTGTTCAATGCGGACCAGTTGGACGTGCTGTTCGTGTCACCGGTGTTTGCGAACCCGGCGGCGTTCGACGCGGCGGCGCACCGCTGGGCCGCGGTCGCGTGGGCCGCGCAAATCTACTGCGACTTCTCCGGTTACTCGGACATGGCCGTCGGCATCGCCAAGTGGTTCGGGTTCGAGCTGCCGCGCAACTTCGACCTGCCGTACCTCGCCGCCAACATCACCGACTTCTGGCGGCGGTGGCACGTCTCGCTCTCGGCGTGGCTCCGCGACTACCTGTACTTCCCCCTCGGCGGCAGCAAGCGCGGCCCGGTCCGCACCTACTTCAACCTGATGCTACTGTTCGTGCTGTGCGGGCTGTGGCACGGGGCGACGTGGGCGTGGCTGGCCTACGGCGTGTACAACGGGCTGCTCGTGTGCCTGCACCGCGCGTTCGACCGGGCCGCGACCGGCCGGCGGTTCTGGGACACGGTGCGAGCAACGCGCCCGTGGGCCGTGTTCGCCTGGGCGCTGACCCTCTCGCAACTGGTCGCGATGCTCATCCTGGTGCGCATGAACTCGTGGGGCGACGGCTGGCTGATGCTGAAGTCGTTCGCCGCGTTCGACGTGTGGGGGGCGTGGTCGCCACGCGTTCCGGTATGGGTGCCGCTGCTGGTGGCTCTTGTCGCGCTCGGCCACCTGTGTGGCAAGCTGAAGCTGACCGCGCCCCCGCCGGTGCGCGCCGCCGGCTACGTCGCCGCCGTCTTCGCGCTCGTCACCCTCACGCCCGGCGTCACGAAGACGTTCATCTACATCCAGTTCTGACGCGCGCCGCGCGCTCGTTTCATCTGGTACATTGATCACATCCGTCTGTGAACACAGGGCTTCCGCCCTGTGTCCCAATCGCCTTGTTCGTTCGTGCGGAGGTTCCCACATGCGGCGGTGGTGGGTGGTCGTCGGGCTGTTGGCGCTGGCCGGCGGGTTCGCGCTGTACCGCGCCGGGTGGTGGGGCGCGGCCGAGACCGCGCGCCCGCTGCCGGTGCCCGACGGCGACCACGAAGTCGCGTTTCTCCACATCTCGACGGCCGGCGACACCTGGGAGAACTTCGTGTGGGGCGCGAAGCGCGCGGAGATGGCCGCGCCCGGCGGGCCGACCGGCCTGCGGGTGGACGACTCGGCCGCGTTCCCCGACCGCACGACCGCGGTGCCCGAGATCGTCATCTCGCGCGACGGCTTCGCCGGGAAGGTTCGCGTCCGCTGGTACAAGATCACCAACGACGCGCCGACCAGCGCCTGGGTGAAGGCACTGGCGGCGCGGAACCGGCCGCCGCTCGCGGTCGTCGGTGGGTGGTCGAGTGACCGCGCCCGCGACCTGGCCGACGCGCTGGCCGTCGCCAACTGGCCCGGTCAGAAGCCGCTGCTGCTGCTGGCGACCGCGACCGCCGACACGGTGTACGGCGACGACTACCGGCCGCTGAAGCTGATCGGCCTGTACGAGCGCTCGTTCCGGTTCTGCTTCACGAATCGGCAGATGGCCCGCGCGGTGACGGACTTCGTGTTCACCGACCCGATCCTGCGCCCCGGCCCCGCGGTTCTGCCCGGCCTGCGCGCCGTGCCCGGGTCCGCTGGCGGGCCGTGGGCGATGCTCCCGTGGCTCGCGGAACTGCGGGCCGGAGCGCCCGGCATCCCGACCCTGCCGGACGCGAAGGCCCCGAAAGCCGACTGGCCGGCGTTCGCGTTCACCTGGGAGGACGATCCGTATTCGAGTGACCTGTACGAGCAGTTCAGCGCCGCGATCAGCGAGCAGGGAACGCAGCGCACCGGGCGGCCGTGGCTGGAGGTGATGCGGAACAAGGTGCCGTTCAGCGCCGGCCGGTTCGCGCGGCCCAACCCGTACGAGGCGCACTGCGTCGACGAGATCCTGAAGTCGCTGCCGCGCCGCGGCGAGCGCACGCTGCTGGTGATCCCGACCGTGACCGCACCCGCGCGCCGGGTACTCGGCGCGCTGGCGCAAGGAAGCCCCGGCGCGGCCCGGCGGTTGGTGGCCGTGACCGGCGACGGCATCCCGGTGAACGCGCTGTTCCGCGACGGCGAGTTCGCGTGGCCGGTGCGCGCGGTGCCGATCCCGCTGGTGCTGTGTACGCACGCGGACCCGTTCGACTGGGACGAACCGGGCGACCCGAACCCGCCGCGCGGGTACGAGCTTCAGCCGCCCGCGAAACCGGGCGACGTGAAGAGCAGCACCGAGGACATCCAGTTGTTCTCGACGATGGCGCGGGTGCTCGCGCGGGGGGCGTTCGCTGACGGCGCGGCCCGCGTGACCGACGGCGCGGACGCGCTGACGGCGCGGTTCCGCGAGCCCGGCTTCTTCGACGACCGTGGCGACCGCAAGACCGGCTCCGGCGAGCACGTCGTGGTGCTGCGCCCGACCCCGCGGGTCGAAGGGGTCGTGATCTACCCGGACGCGGTCATCGAGGTGTGGACCCGCCCCGACGGGGCCACCTGGACCCGCGTCCGCTCGCGCCCCGTGGTGCAGACCGTGCGCCCCTACGACATCGACGAGTCAGGTGTGAGGCATGTCCGTCTTCACCTCTCCCCCAAGCTGTGTTGGGGGAGAGGTCGGCGAGTCTTCGAGCCGGGTGAGGGGGCGCTACGCGCGGCGAAGGAGCTACGCGGAACGGAATCGAGTTGTGCAGCGCCCCCTCACCCGCCGTCCCAAAGCGGACGGCGACCTCTCCCCCATCAAAGCATGGGGGAGAGGTGAGACACCACCACCCACTTGGTGCTCTGCCCCATGAGTTCTTCCCCTTCACCCGCCGAGGCCGCGCCGCCGCTCCCGGTGTGGCGGTACGTGGGCCGGCTGGCCCCGCTCGCGGTGCTGTGGGCCGTGCTCGTCGGGCTGTTGGCGTGGCTTCTCTACACCCGCGCCAACTGGAGCGAGGAGTCGGATCGCGCGGACGTGCGCGAGTGGCTCGACAACACCCGCGTGTTTCGCAAGACGCTGGCCGAACTGGTGCGCGAGTACGTCGACCTGTTGCACGCGGAGACCCGCGGCCCCGACCACCACGACCGGGTGACGTTCAAGCGCGCGGAGATCGAGGAGCACCTGCGGGCGATGGTCGAGCCGACGCGCATGTACGCCGGGCAGCTCCCGCTGTTCCCCAACGTGTACGCGCTGGAGATCGAGTTCGCCGGCGTGCCGGGGCTGGACGAGCGCCCGGCGGACCCGGTGGGGTGGGTGTCGCCCAAGCCGCGCCCCGGCGGGCCCGCGAAAGCACAACTGCGCACCCTGGAATACGAACCGGCACTGAACCGCACCGGCGCGCGGGCCACCGTGCGGTGCGTGTACCAACTGCACTCGTTCAACCGGATGCAGAAGCAGCAGGACGAGTACCGCATCTGGCAGTCGGTCGCGGCCGTCGTGCTGGTGCCGACCACGCTGCTCGCGGTGTTCCTGGTCGCACGGTTCCTGCGCCGCGAGCGCACCCGCGAACTGGAGAAGTGGCGCGCCGCGGCCGAGGCCGAGCACCGCCAGCGCGAGCTACTGGCCGCGCAGGTCGAGCGCGAGCTGATCGAGCGCAACCTGCTGGAATCGCGCGTGAAGCAACAAGAGGCCGAACACGCCACGGAGGAGTTGGGCCGCAAGTTGCTCGAACAGGAGTTGGAGGCCGCGAAGCTGGAGAACCGCGCTGCGGACGCCGAGCGCACCGCGCTGGAGATGAAGTCGCAACTGTACGCCAGCATCGGCATCATGGCCGGGAGCTACGCGCACAACATCAAGAACCTGCTGGTGCGGCCCAACGACCTGATCGCCCGGTGCATGGAGGCCGCCGGCCCGGACGACGAGCAAACCGGCATGTTGGAAGAGGTCAAATCGACCCTCGGCACCGTGACCGAGCGCCTTCAGCAGATATTGCGCACGGTGCGCCGCGACCCGGCCAGTGCGGAGGTCACGCAGGTCGATGCGCACGCGCTGCTCCGCGACACCGAGCGCACGTGGGCCGAGACGGGCCGAGACAAGTGGAAGCTGGCGGTAACCGCGGCCGTGCCGCCCGGCCCGGCCCTCGTCACCGGCGACCTGTCCCACCTCCAGCAGGCGCTGGAAAACCTCGTCTTCAACGCCCGCGACGCGACCTTCGAGATGCGGAACTATCTGCGCGACGAGGCCAAGCGCGAGCCGGACCCGCCCGCCCGCCGGCAGAAACTGCTCGACGCCGCCGCGTGGAAGGGCGAGGTTCATTTGGCCGCGCGGCGCGACGGCGATCATGTCGTGCTCGAAGTGCGCGACAACGGCATCGGGATGACGGACGAGGTGCGGCAGAACTGCCTCAAGACGCACTTCACCACGAAGCGCGACAACGCGCTCTACGAGGGCTACAGCGCCGGTATGGGCCTGGGGCTGTCGTTCGTGGCGATGGTGATGGAGCACCACGGGGCGGCGCTGGAGATCGAGAGCGCCCCGCTCCGCGGCACCACCTTCCGCCTGCGGTTCCCACTGGCGAAGCAGTAAGAGTTCACCACAAAGGCACAAAGAACACAAAGAAAGCAGCAGAGTGAGGAGTCATGTTGAACTGATCTCTGTCTTCTGCCTGGAGTTCACCCAGTGTGGTTTGTCACTTTGGGGTGTGGGTGGAGGAGTTTGCGGAGCATGGTGGCGATCCAGTCGAACAGGTAGGTGACGGCCTTCTTCAGCCGCCACGGGTGATTCATCAACGCCTCACGCAGTGGG
>SXHE01000299.1 GCA_005773755.1 Planctomycetia bacterium | reverse complement strand
GTTGTCCGCGATGGTGGCCGCGTTCCGCGGGTCGTCCTCGGCGATGGCCTGTTCCACCTTGCCGACGAGGTCCGCGCCCACGTCGGCGGCCTTCGTGTAGATGCCGCCGCCGACGCGCATGAACAGCGCCAGCAGCGAGCCGCCGAAGCCGTAGCCGATCAGGATTTCGTAAGCCAGTTCGCCGAACACGAGCAGGATGACCGCACCGCCGAGAAGCCCCAGACCGCAGGTGAACATGCCGGTGATGGTGCCGGTGCGGTACGCCATCCGCATGGCGTTTCCGAAGTTGGTGCGGGCGGCGGCGGCGACCCGCAGGTTGCCCGCGGTGGCGAGCCGCATCCCGGTGAACCCGACCGCGGCCGAGAACAGCGCGCCCATCAGGAACGCGACCCCGCGGCCCACCGCGATGGTCTTCAGCTCCTCGGCGGTGTGCATCCCGGCTTCGAGGCTCCACGGCCACTTCGACGCGACGATCACGCCCGTTAAGAGGAAGATCAGCACTCCGACGACGGTGAACTGCCGGCGCAGGTAGGCGTTCGCTCCCTCGCGCACGGCCAGCGTCACCTTCTGCATCGCGGGCGTGCCCTGGTCCGCGGCGTACACCCCTTTCATCAGCCAGACGGAGTACCCCAGCCCGCCGACGGCGATAATCAAGCACGCGATCAGGCCGAGCTTCTCGCCGAACCCGTAGGCGCTGGAGGTGAGGAACGAGAACGGTTCCCACCCGGCCCCGAACAGGGTGAAGGAGCTGGAGGGCGCGGCCCCCAGCAACCCAACCGGGAGGGCGCAAAGGAGCATGAGCAGCCACGGGAACCGCGGCCGGGGGGAGCGAGAGCGAGAGAGGCCCATATGTGGCTATCCTGGCGCGTGCGCGTTCGACGACAACCCGGACGGCCGCAACAGGCGGGAGTGGGGAGAGGCAAGCGCGTCACCCCCGCCGACGATACCAGCCGGGACTGAGTGCGTAGCTTGTGACAAAAATCACAAGCTGTCAAGAGGGGTAAGAATACCGTGTGAAGATGGGCGCGTCTAGCCGCAAGCCGCGAGCGGGTTCGCTGGCATTACTCCCCCGCTTCCGAGTCGAGGAACTGGCGCGCGATGTCCACGCCGACAAGATCGCTCCACGCGGCGAGCAGTTGGCACAGCACCGGGCCGGGCCACGCGAATGGCCGCTGTTGCTGGTGCCACACCAGTTCCCGAACGCCGGCCGCGCAGAACCCGGTGCCGGCGAGCAGCAGTTCCGACGCGCGCGACACGATGGCGTCTTGTTGGTGCGCGCGGTCGCGCCAGGGGGAAGAGAGATCGAACGCCGCCTCCGCAAACGGCACGCCGGCCGCGGCGCACAACTCGCCGATCACCTTCGCGCTGATGCTGTCCTGGGTCGCGTCGGCGGGCGGGCGGTACACAGTGCCGTCGGCGACGACGAGGACGCTGCCGATGGCGGTGTCGCCGACGCCGGCGTAGTTCAGCACGAGCGGAACCGCGCCGGGGCAATAGACACCGGATCGCGGGTCGCTCACCGACTGCTGCGCGATGTGCCACACGAGCCGGCTGCGGTGCTTCACCGTGGGCGGCAGCAGGTCGCCGGGGTGACCGGGGTTCCACCCCGCGAACGCCAGCCGCGCCCCTTCCGCGAAGAACCCGCGGTAGCGCACGAACGGCAGCGGGTACGTCACCATTCCCAAAGTCGCGGGGCCGTTCTCCGCGCCGCCGACGTAAAACCCCAGCGGGCCGGGCGTGGCGAACGTGACCAACTGCAACTCGCCACCGGCCGGCAGCAATTTCGCGTTGTGCGCGACCAACTCCTCCGCGACCGCCGTAAGCTGTGCGTCGGTGGCGTCGAGCGGGACGTAGCACGCGGCGCAATCGCGCCGGAACCGCGCGAGGTGATCCGCCCAGCGAAACAGCGTGTGGCGAAACGTGCGGGCGTTATCGACAACGGTAGCCCCCGACACGAACCCGGCGTCGTGGAGCGGCAAGCCAGCCTCCGCGAACGGCACGAACCGACCGTTGAAGAACGCAAGGGGCGTGGTCACTTTTTGGCCCCGAGTTGCTTCTCGGCCGCGAGGATCGGCCCCACAACGCGAGCGCGCAAGTCGGCTTCACCCGTCAGCGAACACAAGGGTAAAGCGAGCGCCGCAACCGCAGACGCGCCAGGCGTGAACTTCTCGAAATCGGCCGGAGCGAGAACCGTTACTTCTGCTTGGTTTACGGTCGCGCGGTGCATTGCGCTCGTATCGCCCCATGACCGCCAAACGTCGTTCGACGTGGTGGCAGTCGGGAAGCGAACCGCTGCAGCGAGAAAGGTTGCGTAGTCGTGGCCGGCGTCGTCTGGCGGTGCCAAGTGGAACACGACGAACACGAGCCGGTCGAACGAATCGCCAAGCTCTTTCGGCGCGTAGAGGCGGTAGCCGTTCCAAAGCACCCACATGCCGTTCAACCCGTCCTTGAGGTCGTGATTGAGCCGCGCGTTCCGTGGCGCCCAACCCACTTGTTCCATCGCGGCGTCGAGCGAGGTCATCATTGCCCGAATGTCGGCTTGGAGATCGTAAACGAAGTTGGTAGCCTCAGCGAGTGACTTGCTCAACGGATCAACTGTCACGATTTGTCCTCCCAGAACTTGGAGACACGCGGCACTAACAGCGAGGGACGAGAGAACCAGCGTACCGGTAGCGGGGTCCAGAACCGGCCGCTTGGTGGAAGGGTGATCGGCTCCGCGTGGAACCCGTTGAAGCCTTTCAGCCCCTTCGCGGCGAGAATGGCGGTCAGGTCGCGCGCGGGTAGTTCGTCGCGCGTGCGCACGGCGGCCCACACGTCGCGCCACGAGAGCCAGCCGAGCCAGTCGCCCGGTTCGCGCGCGACCGACGCGGCCAACTCATCCGCCGGCGGCACGGCGTGCGCGGTCAAATACACGACACCCAGCGCCGGGCCGCGCGCCCGCAACCCCTGCCAGTATTTCCGCAACTGGTCCGGGTCCGCGACTTCGATTTCGGTTTCTTCTGCGTCCGGCTCGTCTTCGTCGTCCTCGTCGGCCGCGCCGCTCTTGCCCGCGTCCAGCTTCACTTCGATCACGAGCCTACCGAGCGAGCGCGGCCCGGCGAACAGTTCGACCACTATATCCGGCGTGCCGTGTTTGCCCCAGTAGGGCCACGGGTCGTATTTGGCGTCTGTCACGCCTTCGAGCTTCAACCACGATGGAAGCGCGGTCGTCACGCGCCCATCCTTGTCTACGGCGCGGACGCGCTTCAGTACGGCGAGCAACCCCGCTTCGAGTGGCAGGTAGCGCAGCAGTTGGAACGCGGTGGAGGTGAGCAGGTCTTCGGCGCGGTCGTGGGCGTTGGAGCCGTCGCGCCCGAGTTTGCCGTGAGTCTCGGCGAAGAGCATCGCTATTCCCCCTCGATCAGCGGAACGAGCACGATGAGGTTCGGCCGCGGGTTCGGGAAGAAGTTGGCGAGGCCGTGCTTCTGCGCGAGCAAGACGTGTTCGTGATCGACCATGCGGTAGTGCCCGGCGACCGCGTCCGGCGCGCGCGATTCGATCCAGTCTTGCGCGTCCCTCGGCGGCACGCCCAACGCAATCAGGTACAGCCAGAGGATCGTGGGTGAGCGCAGTTGGCCGTAGACGCAGTGGACGTAGACGTGCGCGTCGGGCGCGGACGCGAGCCGGTGCAGCGTGTCGAGCACTTCGCGCGTGCGGGCCGGGGTCAGCCTGCTGCTGTCGCGGAGGGGCACGTCCACGACTTCAACGAAGCCGGTCGCGCTCGATACGTGACTCGGCCCGTCGGACACGTTCAGCACATGCGTCACGCCGGCCGCGAGGAGTTGCGGCCCGCGCTCCGGCGATGCGAACGGCCCGACGGACAGGCACTCCGTGATGCGGAACATTGGCTACTCGCCTCCCGCGGGTTCGGAGGTAGTTTGGGCGAGTTTCGCCGCGTACCGGGCGTAGGCGGGCGTCAGGCACATGTCCATGCCCGAATACAGCCGATCCTCGGCGGACGGTTCCGACGAGAACGCGATCGCGGTCGTCCGACAGCCACCGAAACACACCTCCTGGTACGCGCACTGATCGGCGGCGCAGATCCCGGTGAGCCGCCGGCGAAGCGTCTCGCGCGACAAATCGACCGGGCGGTCGATCGTGACGCGGCCCGTGTCCCAGTCCGCCTTGCCGATCCGCAGGTCCGTGTGGGACACGTTGTTGAAACACCAGTGGACGTTCCCGGACTGCGTGGAGATGTTCCAGTACTCGCCGTCCACCGCCGGGCAGAACAGCTCCGGCGTCGGGAAGCCCGCGTTGCGCCGGACGATCTTGTCGCGGGCCTCGGTCAGGCTCTTGCCGTGGAAGTTCGGCCCGAAGTTGACGCCAAACGACAGGTAGAGCCGCGGGCCGTACTTCAACTTCAACCGCTCGAACGTCGGGATGATGACGTCTTCCAGATCGCCTTGCGTGAGGAACAGGTGCGCCGGGAGCTGGGTGCCGTCGCCGTGCGGCGTGAGGCGCAAGAACCGGACGCGGGGGACACCGAGGCGCACGCACTCGTCGCAGACCGCTTCCATCGAGCCGATCGTGTCGCGCGCGAGGATGTTGTTCACCTGCACGCGCAGCCCGCCCTCGATGCACAGGCGGATGTGGTCCTTGATGCGCGCGTACTCTTCGGGCGTGTTGCGGTTGTAGAACTCCTGCTCCTCCGCGGTCCCGAACAGCGTGATCTGCACCAAATTCAGGCCGCTGTCCTTCATCTGACGGACCAGTGCCGCGTCCAGCCGGTTGCCGTTCGTGAGCGTCTCCCGCTGGTTGACTTCCCGCATCACGGGCAGGAGCGGGGTCGCGGTGACGATGTCGCGCGGGTACAGGAAGAAGCTGGATTCGGGGTAGTTCGAGCGAACGCGGCGGATGAACGCGATCTCTTCCGCCGAACCGCGCGGGTGGTTCGGGTCGGAGTCCGGCTCCACATACGAGCACTGCCGGCACTGCTGGTCGCACGGCCGGTACGACATGAGGTCGATGTTCTTGGCCGGCGGCACCTCGGTGGTCGGCGCGTCGGCGAGTACGGGCAGAGCGAACCGGGTGTCGTCGTTCATGGGCCGTCGCTTTCCAGCAGTACAACCGTGAAGTCGTCCTGAAACTCGCCCGTGGTCTTCAGCCGCGCGGGAACTTGCAACTCCGCGACCAGTTCCTCGCCCGACAGCCGGGCGGCGCAGTCCCAGACGTGATCCCACGTCGCGAACTTCCACACGCCGTCGCTCATCACGAGCACCTTCCACGGCGCGACCAGCGCCATCTCGAACGGCACGAAGGTCGCGTCGCCGCTGCCGACCGGTGGGTTCTTGAACTGGCGCGACGTGAGGACACGCGGCGCGCCGTTGCGGTTCACCGCGACCGCGGCGCTGTCGCCGCACGATGCGCCGGTTGCGCGGTCGCCTTCGATCAGCAGCGTGACGAGCGTGGTGAACCCGGCCGCGGGGTCGGCGGCAACGGCGACGTCAGCCGCTTCCGGCCCTTCACGCGCGGCCACTTCGCACGCGAGTTGCGCCGCGCGCGCCCCGCCGGCGCGCCCGCCCTGACCGTCGGCGAGCGCGACGAAGTGTGCGCGCGGCAGTTCGCGAATGAGGAATGCGTCTTCGTTGACGGCATGACCGCCCGCAGCACTGAAGGAGTGAACGCGGATCATCCGGGCATTTTACCCGGTTCACGCGGCGCGGGCGCGGGCCGTAGAAGGGATTAGTGCGTCCAGCACGGCGAGCGTGCGCTGGGTCGCGCCTTGCTGGCGCTTCACCAGTTCGCGGGCCGCGCTACCCATATGCGCGCGCAGGTCGGGGTCGGCGATCAGCCGCGCGAGAGCGGCTTCGAGTTCGGCTTCGTCCTTCACCCGAAACGCGCCGCCGACTTCCACGAGGCGCTTCGCGGCGTCCTTGAAGTTCCAGACGTGCGGACCGAACGCACACGGCACGCCGTACCCGGCCGGCTCGATCATGCTCTGGCCCCCGCGCTGCCCGTCGAGGCTGCCGCCGGTGAAGCCCACGTCGGCCAGCCCCCACGCCGCACCGAGTTCGCCCACGGAATCGAGCAGCACGATTGCCGGCATCGTTTCAAGTGGCGCGACGATCTGCGAGCGCCGCGCGAACGGCAATCCGCTGGCTTCGACCAGTCGTGCGACTTCTTCAAAGCGGTCGCGGTGGCGCGGGACGAGGATCAACCGCAGGTGAGGGAACCGCGCGCGCAGCCGCGCGCACACACCGAGTATGAGCGACTCTTCCGGGGCGTGTGTACTGCCGGCGAGGAGGACGAGGGGAGAACCTAACCCCTCAACCCCCAACAGCGCCGCCAGGTCGCGCACTTTCGCTTCGTTCAGCGCGGCCGCGCCGTCGTACTTGATCGAGCCGGTGACGACGAGCTTCGCGTCGGGCACGCCGAGTTGCCGCAGGCGCTCCGCGTATTCGGCCTCTTGCATCGCGAACCGCGTGACGTGCCGGAACAGCAGCCGGCGCGCGACGCCGGCGACCTTCGACAAGCGCCGCGCGCTGCGCGGGCTGAGTCGCCCGTTTACCACCACGACCGGCACCTTGCGCGCACCCGCCGCGGCCAAGAAGTTGGGCCACAGCTCGCTTTCGGTCAGCACCACGAGCGCGGGCTTCACGGCGTCGAGCGCCGCGGCCACTGCCCACGAGAAGTCGAACGGCCACGCGATCACGTCGAGGTCCGGGAACTTGCGCCGGGCCTCGTCGAGTCCGGTGTCGGTGGTCGAGGACACGACGACGTGCCAGTCGGGGTGCCGCGCGCGGAACGCCGGCACGAGCGTGCCGAGCAGGTTCACCTCGCCGACGCTGACCGCGTGGAACCACGCGACCGGCTTCGGCTGTTTGCGCACACTGACGCGGCCGAGGAACTTCGCCCCCAGCCCGCGCCGGTACCGCCCGGTGCGGAGCGCGCGCCAGCCCAGCCACGGCGACAGCAAGGCGAGCGCGAGCAAGTAGATGACGTTGAGGAGCATGGGCATCCGTTCCACGCGGGGGGAGAAGTGTACCGCGTGCGCGCAATTCTCCGCAACCGCGCTTTGGCGGGCCAGAAGCCGGCTCCACGGTGGACCCACTACAATAGAGGGATGAAGTACGTTAACGCGCTTTTCGC
>SXHE01000298.1 GCA_005773755.1 Planctomycetia bacterium | reverse complement strand
TCCGTATTCGCTCGTCGGCACGGAGGCCGTTGCGTTGGCTGATTCTTCCGCGAACCGCTCGCTCGTGATCGGGGCCGCCACCAATTGGGCGGCGTTCGCCGCCGCGCTCGCGGTCGGGTTCTTCCTCGCACCGTACCTCGTCCGCTCGCTCGGCGACGCCCGCTACGGTGTTTGGTGCGTCGTCGAAAGTATCCTCGCCTACTTCACGCTGTTCGACCTCGGCATCGCCGCGTGCCTCGTCCGGTTCGTCGCCAAGTTCCACACCACGAACAGCGCGACCGAACTGAACCGTATTGTCTCCGCGAGCTTCGGGCTGTTCCTCCTCGCCGCGTGCGGCGTGATGCTGGTCGGTGGCGTGTTGGTGCCGCTGGTCGCGCCGGCGCTGGAGCGCAAGCTCGGTGCTCCGAGCGACGTGCTGCCGTTCATGCTACTCATGCTGGCGAACCTTGCGCTCACGCTCCCGCTGAGCGTGTTTTCCACCATCCTCGACGGTCTCCAGCGGTTCGGGGCGAAGAGCGCCGTGCGACTGCTATGCCTCGCGCTGCGTGTCGGCGGCATCATATGGGTGATGGAGACGCAACCCGGCCTGCTGCCGCTGGCGTTCGTCTTCACCATTACGAACCTCCTCGAACACGCGCTGATGGCGGTGCTGTGTTGGCGGTTCCTGCCCGAACTGCGGCTGTCGCGAAAGCTCGTTGATCGCGAGACGCTGCGCGAGGTGAAGGGGTACAGCGTCGATGCGTTCCTCGCGATGCTCGCGGGGCGGATCACCGTTCAGACCGGGGCGATTGTCGTGGGCGGGTTCCTGACGGTCGCGGCGGCGGCGCACTACGCGCTCGCGGCGCGGTTGGTCGAACTCGCGAAGAACCTGCTACGCTCCGCGACCACCACCCTCACGCCCGCGGTCAGCCAGCGCGAAGCCACCGGCGACCTCGACGGCGTGCGCCGCGTCCTGCTCGACGGCACGCGCTGGGTGCTGTACCTCGTGCTGCCGATTCACCTGGGCCTGCTCGCCTTCGGCCGACCGTTCTTGACGCGCTGGGTCGGCGGCACGCAGTACGCGGAGTGGTGCTTCCCCGCGATGGCCGTGCTCTCCGCCACGCTCACCATTGGGGTGGCGCAGTCGGTCGGCTCGCGCATCCTCTACGGCACGGGGAAGCTGCGGTTGTTCGCGCGGCTCGCGCTCGTCGAAGCAGTCGTGAACCTCGCGCTCGCGCTCGCGCTCGTCGGGCCGCTGGGGTTGGTGGGCGTGGCTATCGCGGTCGCGGTGCCAAACGTGCTGTTCTGCCTGTTCGCGATCGCCTACGCCTGCCGCACGCTGAACGTCGGCATCTGGGACTACCTGTTCAAGAGCTGGCTGAAACCGCTGTGTGCCGCGTGTGCGCCGGCACTGGTGTGGGTGCTGATGGTCCCCGCGGAGCCGACATGGGCGAGCATCGCGCTGGGCGTGCTGGCCGGGCTGGGGCCGTATACGTGTGTGGTGGTGGCCCTGGAGACGGTAGCCGCGAGCCGCCGGCGCGCGCGTGTCGAGGTGCTTCCTAATCCTTCGCTTGCCCTTCAATCAGCGCGGCCAACTGCTGAGGCGTGACCCCGCGAACGAGCACCACCTTGTTCCGGTTCGTCTGGCCGCTGAGAAGCGCGAGCTGCGAGCGCTGGAGCATGTACTCCTCGCGTAACAGCGCGAGTACCGCGTCGTTCGCGCGGCCGTCTTCCGGCGGTGCCGTGACCGCGACCTTGAGCGCGAGTGCCTGCTCGCCCAGGATCGCGTTCCGCTTCGCCTTCGGCTGAACGCGCAGCGCGAGCGTCGCCCCCTCCGCGTGCGGCTGAATGTTGATCGCCATGACGCCTCGAAACGCGCCGCCGCCGCCTCACCCGCCCAGGCCGCGGATCGGGGTGTAGTCGGCCATCGTCATCAGCTCGCGGCTGACGCCGCGGGTGACGCGCAGTTTGCCCACGTCGAACAGGTTGTGCATGATCGTGCCGATCAGGTTCGGGATGCGCACCGGGTCGCTGGCGGCGTCGCCGCCGTTGGCGCTCGACCGGCCGATCACCGCGCCGCCGGGCAACCCGCCGCCGGCCAGCAGCAGCGGCCCCAGGTTGCCCCAGTGGTCACGACCGCCCTTGCCGTTGATCCGCGGCGTTCGGCCCATCTCGCCGCACACCACCAGCATCACCTTGTCTTCGAGGCAGCGGTCGCGGAGGTCGTCGAGGAACACGCTGACCGCGTGGTCCAGCGGCGGGGCCATGTAGCCCATGCCTTCTGTCATGTGGGCGTTGTTGTTGTCCGCGTGCATGTCCCAGACGAAGTTCGTTGTGACCGTGACGAAGCCCGCTCCGCGCTCGACCAACCGCCGCGCGAGCAGCATGAGCTTGCCGAGCGTCTTCGCGTTGTCGGTGTAGTGCTTCCAGTTGTTCCACTTCTTGTCGATCTTCGCCACGTCATACAGCTTCGCGGTGTCGTACTTCTCGACCGTCTTCACGTCCTCCTTGCCGATGTCGAACGCCTCCGCGGAGTTGCCGAGCAGAATGCTGAACGCCTTCTGCCGGGCCACGTCCGTGCTCTCGTAGTTCTCGTCGTAATGGCCCTTCGCGGCGTCGAACACGTTGAGCATGGTGCGGCGGTCGTCGAGCCGGTCCATCGGCAGGTTCAGCTTCATGTCCTTCTTGAGCGAGCCGTTGCCGTCCGGCTGGAACGGGACCGTGCTGGCGGGGAACGGCCCGTTGGCGACGAACTTGCCGAACCCGCTCTGCTCGATCCCGGCCGCGGGATCGACCGCCCGCGGGAACAGCACGCAGTTGGTCGGCATCCCGTTCGAGGGCAGGCTGCTGCCGGCGGCGCTGGCGTACGCGCTGCCGATGTTCGCCATGTGCGAGTCTTTGCCGACGATGGTCTTGATGTCGTGGTTCGCGTCGCCCGGCACGAACGACCGCACAATCGCGAGCCGGTCGGCCATCTTCGCCAGCTTCGGGAACGAGCTGCCGAAGGTGACGCCGGGGATCGCGGTCTTGATCTCGCCCGTCGCCGAACGGATCTCCGCGGGCGCGGTCATCTTCGGGTCGAACGTCTCGTACTGGCTCGGCCCGCCGTGGCAGAACAGGAACACGACCGACTTGTCCGTGACCGGCTTCCCGGCTTCGGACAGCTTCGTGCCGCCGTTCGCGGTGGGGATGAGCCACGGCAGCGACAAGCCGCCGAGCGCGAGCGAACCCGCGCGCAGGAAGTCGCGCCGACCGAGCCGTGCCGAATCGCCGATGTTGAGCATGAGCGAACTCCTAAGAAATCTCACGCAAAGCCGCCAAGACGCAAAGGAAGACAAAAGAAGACAGAGGCATTGAGTAAGGCAGAAAACCAAGAGAATGTAGTGTCTTCAACACTCTCTTCCTGGCTTTTCCTTTGTCTTCCTTTGCGTCTTAGCGGCTTTGCGTGACACACGACTTCAATTCAGTATCCCGCGGATCGGTTTCCCGCCGTGGGCTATGTGCTGGGGCCGGTTGGTGTGGTCGGGGACCATGCCGTCGGGGTCCACGCCGACGCGGTCGTAGATCGTGGCGACGAGGTCGCCGGCCGTGACCGGGTGGTCGCTAGGGTACGCGGCGATCTTGTCCGTGGTGCCGTGGACGACGCCGGGCTTCGTGCCGCCGCCCGCGAACACGCAGAACCCGCACTGCGGCCAGTGGTCGCGCCCGGCCTTCGCGTTCACGCGCGGCGTGCGGCCCATGTCGCCCGTCACAACGACCAGTGTGCTTTCGAGCAACCCGCGGTCGGAGAGGTCATCGACCAGCGCCGAGAGAGCGCGGTCGAGGAAGGGCAGCAACAGCCCCTTCAGCATGTTGAAGTTGTTCTCGTGCGTGTCCCAGTGGCCGTTGGGCTTCGCCTCGGTGTGGATCGTGACGAACGTGACACCGGCTTCGACCAGCCGCCGCGCGAGCAGCGCGCTCTGACCGAACACGTCGCGGCCGTAGCGGTCGCGGAGCTTCTGCGGCTCGCGTGACAGATCGAACGCACTCTTCGCTTTCGGCGACAGGAGCAGGTCGAACGCGGCGTCGCGGCGCACGTCGTGGTTCTTGCTGTCGAACGCCGCGGCCTTTGAGTCGAGTTGCTGCACGAGCGAGCGACGGTCGTTCAGCGCGTCGATGGTCAGGTCGCCGCCGATCTTCGGCAGGCGCGGTTCGCCGGTGAGCGGCAGGTTCGGGTTGTAGAAGCCGCTGTCGCTCGACGGGTCCGCGCCGCTGAACCGGTCCGCGGTGCTGAACACGGGATCGAACTTCGGGCCGAGGTAGCCGCCGTACGGGCCGGCGCGGCGCAGGCCCTGACTGTAGCCGGGGAACGCCGGGAGCATGACGTAGCCGGGCAGCTCCTTCCCGCGGCCCACGCCGAAGAACTGGCACACGCTCGGCACGCTGGGGTGGTTCGTCGGCCGCGCGAAGTAGTCGGTCTGGTCGTGGCCGCCGTCGTAACCGGTCATCACACCATACGGGTTGTGCGAGTTGTACTTGTGCGTGACGCTGCGCACCACCGCGAGCTTGTTCATGCGCTGCGCGAGGAGCGGCAGGTGTTCGCACACGCGCACGCCGGGCAGCACGGTGGCGATGCTCTTGAACTCGCCGCGAATCTCCGGCGGCGCGTCGGGCTTCATGTCGAACGTGTCGATGTGGC
>SXHE01000034.1 GCA_005773755.1 Planctomycetia bacterium | reverse complement strand
GGGCAGCCCACCGGGGGGCGCGGGCACGACCGGCGCGGGCGGCGGCGCACCTGGGTTGGTCGGCAGCACGTCCGGGTTCTTGCCCGGCGTCTTGGTCTGCGCGAACGGGTCGTTCGTGGAGAAGTCGAGCGCGGTGTTCTCCACCGCGACGTTGAACAGGAAGAGCTCGCGCGCGCTGTCGCGCGGGATCAGTTTCAGCAGGTCGTCGAGGTGCCGCGTGGTCCGGGCCGGTTCGCCGGCGATCCGCTGCGACAACAGCACCCGCTCGGTCACGTTCAGCCGCCCGAACGCCCACGGCTCCGCGAACGGCTTCACGTCACCGTCGAGCAGGAAGTGGTCGAGGAACGTCTTGTCCTTCTTGTTCGTCAGGTGCGGCTTCACGACGGCCTTGAAGAACTCCGGGACATTCTTCGCCAGGAAGAAGCTCAGCTCGTGGCCGGCATACTTGGAGTACAGCTCGCGCTTCTGTTCGGGTTTCAGTGTCGGCCAGCGGAGCACGAACGCGAACTCCGCCAGCTTCGGGTCTTTCGAGATCGTCGCGTACAGGCTGTAGACCTTCGCGAGGCTGTCATACGCCTCGAACTTGCTGTTCGCGATGTCCTCGATGGCGAACACCTTCCCGGCTTCGGCCACGGTCACTTGCTTCTGCTGGGTGAAGTGCTTCGTCGGGTCCAGGCCGTTCTTGAGGCGCAGGTCGACGAAGTTCGCCGGGGCTTCGGCGAGGCTCGCGGTGCGGAACGTCGTGTTCAGCGGGTCGCAGGCGACGACGTGCAGGAAGGCGTGCGGGCCGACGTCCTTGCGGGCCAGCTTCACGAGGCCGTTGTCGTCCGCGGTCAGGTTCACCGCGACCGCGGAGGCGTCGTAGAGGAAGTCGAGGTCCGCGAAGTCGGACACCAGCGGGCCGACGTTCGGTTCCGGCTTCGGTTCCGGCGGGGGCGGGGCGCTGCCGCCGGGCGTGACGCCGCCGCCCTTGCCGAACTGGTCGCCGCCGATGGCGACCTGCTCGCCGGTTTCGGTCAGCCGCACGGCCCACGGGTTCAGCAGCAGTTCCGGGCGTGCGAGCATGTTGCCGGGGAACTTCTTCTGCCCGCGGCGCTCGAGCACGTAGCGGTACTCGTCGCCGATGTTGCGGCCGGTCAGGTACACGGACTCCGCGTGCAGCGGGAACGCCGCGTCCGGCTCGCTGTCGCGCACCTTGCTCAGGTTGCCGAACGCCGAGAACGCCGGGTGGTAGCGGGTCGCGAAGACGTGGACGCGCGCATATTTGGTCGCGTTCCGCAGGTTCACGCTGATCGTGTCCTTGTCCGCGGTCACAGATTCGATCTGCACCGGCTTGAGCGCGGGCAGTTCCAGGTGCCGCAGGCTGTTCAGCACGTGGCCGCCGTGCGCGGCCCCGTCCGCGACGCGGACGCGGACCTTCTCGCCGCTCCGCTTCAGGTACAGGTCGTAGTCGCCCGGCGCGAGGCCGCGCAGCTCGACCATGCCGTTCTCGATAGCGAGCGCGCTGAACTTGTCGGCGCGGATCATGTCGCCGCGTACTTCGAAGAGGCCGTATTCGTCGCGCGACGGCGTCCCGGCCGCGCCGAGGTGCGGCACGACGATCACCTCGCCGGCCTTCGCGTGCATGAGCTGCCGGTACGTGTGCCGGTCGGTCAGCAGGTTCCAGGTGTGGGCGGTGTTGTCCGGGTTGGTCGCGGTCACGCTCGTCACGTCGATCAGCGCGCCCAGATACACGCGGCCCTTCGGGTCGGTCTTGAGCGTGACGGTGACGGGTTCCTTGAAGTCGCGCTGCTTGATCGACAGCCGCACCGGGCGATCCGGCTTGGCTTCACCGGTGCGCCCGAGCAGTTCGATCACATAGTTCGGCCCGAACTTCGCGAGGTGCAGGTCTTCAATCTTGTCGGTGCGGGCGAACTCGCTGACCGCGAACGCCTGCGCCGCGATCAGATCGACCGTCTTCCCGGTACTCAGGTTCTTCACCTTCGCGCTGAGCGTCACTTCGAGCTTCGACAGCCGCGGCGGGACGCGCACCTCGTGGATCGACTCGCGGTCCTCGAACAGCTTGAAGTTCGGAACCTCCACCGACGACGGTACGCCGTCGTGATCGGTCGAAGTGATCCGCACGCGCACCTCTTCGAGCAGCTTCACGGACACGGGCTCGCCGTTGAGCTTGAGGCCGGGGCGGATGAAGATCGGGGCGATGCGCTGCGACAGCAGGCTCTCGCGGTCAACGTGAATGCCGGCGGTGAGCTGGTACGCTTCGGGCTGGTGGTCAAGGTAATCGAGACATGCGAAGTCGCCGCGCGACAGCACGAGCGGACGTTTTCCCGGGGAGGTGCTGAACGGCAGGTGGATCGTGCCGTCCTTGTCGGCCTTGTACTCGACCTGACCGAGCCAGAGGGTCGCGTCGGGCACGGGCTTCTTGAGTTCATCGACCACGCGCACCACTTGGCCCGCGGTGCCGGTGGTCACTACCGGGTGCAGCCGGCCCTTGCGGATCAGCGCGCGACTTCTCTTGCCGCCGCCGATGAGGTCGACGACGTACACACCGGGCCGGTTCGCTTCGGGGAAGTTCGGTGTGCCCTTCGGGTCCGGCAGTTCGATGGTGACCGCGGAGCGGCGGAACGGGTCCGCGTTGCCGGTGATGACGCGCTCGGCGTTGGCAACGAGGCCGTCCAGGTTGATGTCCGTGTCGATCTCGCGGCCGTGGGTGCGGTAGAAGTGCCGGGCGTTGATCTCGTAGACCTTCACCAGCAGCGTCGGCGCGTTCTTGACGAACACCTCGAGCTTGATCGGTTCGTTCACGCCCACATCGGTCTTGTTCGTGAACGCGAAGTCGATGTCCACGCGCTCCTTCAGGCTTCGCAGCGCTTCGGGCGGGAGCATCGAGGCCCAGCGCTCGTTGTCGCCCAGGCCGTTGACGAGCTTCGCCTCCGCGAACATGTGCTTCAACACGACGTCGTTGATGTACGGGTCGAAATCCTTCGTGCTCTCCGCGTCCACGAGGAAGTGGAGCAGGTAGCTGCGCACGAGCTGCGAGTCGTCGCCGACCTTTGGCATCAGGGTGATCGCCGCGTAATCGGCTTCGAGCGTGGCCGGGTAGTCGCGGGCCGCGACCGAGTCGAGCAGGCGCTTCGCCATGTACGGCTGGTTGCGCGGCAGTTTCAGGTACTCGATCAGCCGGTCCTTGCTGTAGGTGCCCTCGGCACGGTCGAACACGAGCCGGTGATAGAGGACGTGGGCCTTGAGCGGGTTGTGAACCACGTCGAGCTTATCGACGAAGGACTGCACGCGCTCCAGGAACGCCTTCGCCAACTTGCGGTCGCGCTTCCAGTCGTCGTCGGTGCCGGGCTGGAGTTTCGTGACGTAAGCGGACACGAACGCGGTCTCGTTCAGCGTGCTCGCCCGCAGTTTGAGCAGTTCGTCGAGTTGGGCGAGGGTCATCTGCCGGTGGACCGGGTACGCCCCGAACGAAACCGGGTGCGGGGACGCCAGGTCGTCGGCTACGAGCTTTGCCAGGTTCGGCGCGTCGGGCTGCTTGAGCCACGAGAGCAGTTGCCGGCGCAACTCCCAGTTCAGGTTCTCGGCCGCGAGCCAGTCGAGCGCGGTCTCCTCGAAGTTGTGGAGGTTGCCGCGTTTCAGGGACATCGCGCGGAGGGTGTCGCGAGAGATGAGCTTCGCGTCGAGCAGCGTCGGCAGCACTTCGACCGCCCCGACGACTTCCTTCTGGTGGTTGAACGAAAGGTTCAGTCGACTTCGGACATAGTCGAGGGTGCTCTTCGGGTCTTTGTCGTAGTTCAGGAGCGCGTGGCGGGTCTGAATCTCGGTCAGCCGCGCGGTCTGTCGGTGGCGCTCGTACCAGAGCCGCGTCATCGGCTCGACCTTGTCGAGCTGCCCGGAGTTGAGGTAGTGCAGGCAGTGGTAGTAGTAGTAATCTTCGGTTCCGGGGATGAGCTGTTTCAGGGCCGCAGAGCGGTCCTTCGCCAGCGCGAAATCCTCGACGAAGCCGATGTCGCCGCCGTGTGAACTCGGTGTCACCAACACGACCCCCGCGAGCACGATGAGAGGAGTCCCCATCAACAGGACAGTTGAGCGGCGCATGAGTTCACTCTCGGAGATCGGAACCGCGTGCTGGGCGCGGCGGAACGGCACTCGTGTTCTACTCACACAGACGAGTTACGCAGGTGCGGAGATGGTAAAGGGTTCGGGAAAAATCGAACAGTGGAGTTGCGGGAAGTGAATCCGGCAAGCGGGGCGGTACGAAGAACGCTGCTGGTTCGGCGAGTGGGTCGCGTGCGTTCGCGCGGTCGGAGCGGTTTCGCGGGTCGCACCTGTGAGGCGCGACGAAGCACGGGCACCGGTTGGCGGTTGGGATCGTGTCTCCCGGCGATGCGTTTCGCGTTTGAAGCCTCAGATCGCCGCGCGCCCGGCACGATGAATTGCCCACCTCTCACTCTCGAAACACGGATCGACACCGACGGAAGGGATGGGTCAGGGGTGCCGCGCACTGCCCGAAAAGCCGACACTCGCCGGCCGCGCTCGAACGCGCGGGTTCCGCGCCGCGCGCACACTCACAAACGGTTCATTAACGCTGCGTTATCGCTAACTTTCAGCGTATCGGCACGCCGCCCCGAACTGAATCCCGACGCGCACGAGTCTCGGACATACACCGCGCGAAACCTGTCTCGTAACGCGGGGTTAGCTGGAGTACCCCGAACGAGCCAGCTCGCGGGGGAGCCGCCCGGTTTGGGTGGGGAGAACATTACGCACGGCCGGACTCTTACCATTACCTTTTCCGGCCGCCACGACTGTTACTCGCCCGCCACCGCAACCCGCTCGACGCCGGGGCATCGCCCCGACCGATCGCGCGCCGGCGCTCCCCGACTCGCGCAGACCGACTCCGACGGGCCGACCGGTTCTCCCCTCGCGGGGGGCCAGCGCGCCGCCGACCAGCAGCCATGCGCGTTGACCACACGCCCGGTCGCCGTTAATCTTTCTCGTACTCGTACTCGCTATTATCCGACATCCGGGGCGCGTGGGACTGGTCGGCCCGCACCGCACATCCACCACATGGAAAGGCCTCTCCGATGAACTGGTTCAAATTCCTCCGCCTCGCGGGTCAGAACAAGAAGAAAGCCCCGATCACGAAGGCCAATCCGCGGCTGCGGCTCGAAGAACTGGAAGCGCGCGAGGTGCCCGCGGCCCCGTTCGTCGTCAGCACCACGCCCGCAACCGGTGGGTTGCTCGGCGCGCCGCCGCTGAACACCCCCGAGCGCATCGAGGTGGTGTTCTCGGAAGCCGTCACCGGCGCGACCGACAAGAACAACTTCAAACTGTTCGCGTCCGACGGCACGGCCGTAACCATCGGGGCCGTGAGTTACAACCCCGGCACCTTTACGACGACCATTAACGGTGGCGCGAACCTGACCGTGAACGGCGGGCAGCTCACCGCCGGCACGTACTCGCTGTTCCTCCGCGGCGACCAGATCGTCGACGTAGACGAAACGTTGCCCCTGGCCCGGCCCGGCGAGTTGGTGGTCGCCAACGCCGGTCGCGACAGCCTCGCGACGGTCTCGCTGAACGGGTCCGGCCTCGGCGCGCTGTCGACCGTCCCGCTGCCCGCGGAAGGTACCAACAACTTCCTGCCTTCGGCCGTCGCCTCCGGCGACCTGAACGCCGACACTCTGCCCGACCTCGTCGTGGCCGCCAGCGGTCAGAACACGGTGAACGTGTACCTGGGCCTCGCCTCCGGCGGGTTCTCACTCTCCCCCGACCTCACGATCGGCCTGAGCGCGTCGCCCAGCGGGCTGCTCATCACAGAACTGAGCGGCGACGCCGCGAACGCCGGCAAGAACGAGTTGGTGGTCGTGACCGCGGCAACGGGGAACGTCCGGGTGTTCATCAACCAGAACGCTTCGTCCGGCACCCTCGGTTTCGACTCGGGCACTGACTACGCCGTCGGCCTGAACCCGAACGGGATCGCCGCGGGCAAGTTCAGCGACGACAACTTCATCGACCTCGCCGTGTCCAACGGCACGGTCGATGCCAGCAACAACTACAACGTGAACGTCATCACCGGCAAGGGCGACGGCACGTTCAACGCGACGACCGCGTTCGCTGTCGGCACGACGGGCCCTTCAGGCGTGGTGCTGCCGACCGGGCTGGCGACCGGTCGGTTCGACGGCGACACCAAAGATGATCTCGTGGTGAGCGGCACGACCAACCTCGCCGTGTTGATGAACACGAGCGGCGGCGGCGGGTTGTCGTTCACCGTCTCGAACGTTGTCACCAACGTGACGACGAGCAGCGTTGCCGCTGGCAGCCTGTCAACGGGCACCGGCGGTAACACCCAGGACGTCGTAGCCACCACGACCGCCGGCAACATCGTGTCGTTCATGAACAACGGAACGGGCACATTCGTCGCCTCGCCCAACTTCACGGCCGGGACCGGGTTCACGACCCCAATCGGTGTTCAACTGCGCGACCTGACCGGCGACGGTCGGCGGGAACTCGTCTATGTGAACGGGGCCGCGGCCGGCGGCGCGATCTCGCGCGCCCCGCTGTTCCGCGACGTGGTCGGCGTCGCGGACGCCGTGGGGGACGGCGTGACGGACATCGTGGTAACCACGCAGGCCGCACACGCCCTTTCGACCGGTGACTTCGTGATCCTGCGCGGGATCAACGGCTTCGCCGGTGCTAACGGCGGGTTCACCATCACACAGACCGGTGCGACCACATTCACGCTCAACTCGACATCAACAATCTCGGGCAACGCGACCAACAATAGTGGCCGCGTTTACCACGCGGCCCCGCAGGTGATTCAGGACGCGACAAAGGCCGTCGGTCAGCGCATCGTTATCACGAGCGCGAACCACGGCCTCCGGTCCGGCCAGCAGGTCACGATCGGCGGGGCCACTGGGGCGACCGCCATCAACAACACGTTCTTCATCACCCGACTGACCGCGGACACGTACGCGCTCAACGGCACCGAGAACACCGCGCTCGGCGGCACCTACACCGGTGGCGGCACCTGGGCGCTGCCCGTGTACGCGACCGGGGCCACGCCGACCGGGGTGACTCTCGCCGACTTTACCGGCGACGGCATTCTCGATCTCGTGACCTCGAACAAGACCGACAACACGACCGGCAGCCTGTCGTACTACACCGGCAGCGGAACCGCGGGTGTTGGCGACGGCACGTTCCTGGCCGCTACCAACCTGCCGCTGCTGTCGAGCGGCAACCCGGTCGCCACTGCGGTCGGCGACCTGAACGGCGACGGCATCCCCGACCTCGTCACGACGGACACCAAGAACAACGCGATCAACATCTTCCTGGGGCTGGCCGGCGGCGGGTATAGCACGCCCGCGACCCGGTCGCTGACCTCCAACGGCAACGTGCGCAACCCGGTTTCGGTCGCCATCGGCGACCTCGACAATAACGGCAAACTCGACGTGGTGGTCGCCAGCGCTCAGGACGGTGTCGTCGCGGTGTTCCCCGGCAACGGCGACGGCACGTTCGGCACCTATACCCGCCCGCTCACGAACATCTCCACGCCGACGCAGGTGGCGCTGGCGGACGTGAACCTGGACGGCGACCTGGACGTGCTCGTCGCGCACAACGGCAAGAGCCGCGGCGCGGTCGTGCGCCTGGGTAACGGCAACCTGGCCTTCCAAACGTCCGGTTCGGGTGAGGTGTTCGGCGGCAAGAGCACGCCGCGGGCCACCGCGATCGCCGTCGGAGACTTCAACCGCGACGGCAACCCGGACTTCGTCGTCACCGACGACAACACCAACGGTCCGGGCACGGTCCGCGTCGCGTTGGGGGCCGGCAACGGGACGTTCCCGACCGGCAACATCTCCACCATCACGGTTGGGGCCAACCCGACTTCCGTAGCCGTTGCCGACTTCAACGCCGACGGCTACGTGGACATCGCCACGGCCAGCCGCAGCAACACCACGACCGAAAACATCACCGTCCTGCTCAACAACCTCGGCACCGGGTTCCAAGCGCCGATTCACACCCAACTCACCACTGACACGGTCGTCGGCGCGAGCGTGCTGAAGAGCCTGCGCGCGGTCAACGTGAACTCCGACTCGTTCATCGACCTGGTCGTCACGTCCGGGCTGATTGATGCCGTGGACAACGCCACCCCCACGAAGAAGACGCCCGACGGGATCGCGGACAAGGACACCCCGAACCCCGCCAACAACACCTACGTGCTGTTCGGGGCCGGCGACGGCAGCTTCACTTCGGACATCGACAACTACACGGTCACAGGGCCGAGCGCGGCGGCCACGCCCCTGACCCCGCTCCCGTCCGTGGTCGACATCATTAGCGACCCCTTCCGGTTGCTGTCCACGTTCAACGTGGGCGGAACCACGGTCAGCGTCAACCTGCTCCGTAACGGCAACTTCGAGATCCGCGCGCTGACCGGCGAGCAGGGGAACCTGGACGGGTGGAACACGTTCAAGTTGGCCGACACCACTCGCGGCAGCGCGGGCCAGTTCCTGGCCCAAACCGGGGCCAACAGCCCGCTCAGCCTGACGACCGTGCCGCCCCCGGCCAACGGCCGGTATCGGGCGATGCTCGACCAGCAGAACCTGCAACCGTTTAGCGGTAACAACAACCCGAACGACGACGCCAGCTACGCCGGCTCGCACGCCCTGTACCAGGACATCACGATCCCCGCGAACGCCACGAGCGTTCGGCTCTCGCTCTCGTTGTACCTGAACAGCGCCGACAACTTTACTGACATCGGTTTGTCGGGCAGCAACGCACCCACCGACCCGCTGCTCGACTACCGCACGACCGACGCCAACCAACAGGTGCGCATCGACATCATGTCGCCCTCGTTGAACGTACTGGACATCGGCACGGGGGTGCGCGAGAACCTGTTCAAGACCCAGACCAACACCACCACCGGCGGCACGATCAACTTCGTCGGGACGAGCGGGGCCACACCCTCCTTCGACCTGATCGCCTACAAGGGTCAGACGATCCGCATCCGGATCGCGGCCACCAACAACCAGGGCAAGCTGATCGTCGGGGTCGACGACGTCCGCGTCCAGACGGTGTTCACCGACAACACCGCGCCGCTCGTCGATCGGCTCAACCTGCGCAACCCGACGTTCCTGTCGAACGCGAGCACCACGCCGCAGTCGACCGACCCCACGGTCGTGGGCAAGATCGCCGACAACGGGTCGATCAACAACGTGACCCAGATCACGTTCGACCTGGGCAACAACGGGTTCGGCGGGGCCGATGACGTGAGCATCACGTCGTTCGACGCGAACGGGTTCTTCACGTTCACGCCCACGACCCTGTTGCCGGGGTTCCAGACGATCCCGGTCCGGGTGTTCGATCAGGCCGGGAACTTCTCGGCCCAGACCCTGAGCTTCATCCTCCAGGGGCCGAGCCTCACCAACTGGCAGTCGGCCGGGCCGGGGCCGATCGACATCTCCGGGGCCGGACTGAACTACAACACGGTGTCCGGCAAGATCACCGGGATCGCGGTGGACCCGCGCGACGCCAGCGGAAACACGTTCTACATCGGCTCGTCCAACGGCGGCGTGTGGAAGACCACCGACGGCGGCAAGGACTGGCTCGCCCTGACCGACAACGTCACGGACGCGACCGGCCAGCGGATCAACGTGTCGGTCGGTTCGCTCGCGTTCGACACGGTCAACAACGTCATCTACGCGGCCACCGGCGTGGACGACAACGCCTTCACCTCACGGTCCAGCGTCGGGGTGCTGCGCTCGGCCGACGACGGCCGCACCTGGACCGTCCTCGGCGGATCGACCAGGAACGCGGCCGGCGCGATCATCCTCGGCGTGTTCAGCGGCGCGCGGGTCTCGAAGATCGCGGTCAGCAAGCCGGTTCCGCCGTCGCTGGGGAACCCCGCGGGGGTGCCCAGCGCCGTCTACGTCGCGATCACCTCGTGGGACGACGCGCTCAAGTCTCCGATGATTCTCAAGGCGTCGAACGCCCAGACGGGAACCCCGACCTGGACCAACGTCCTGAACCCGGCCAACATGACGTCGGGCGGGACGCCCCTCGGAGCCGGGTACACCAGCCTCGCGTCGGTCACCGACCTGATCATCGACCCGTTCGACCCGCTGCACGTCCTGATCGGGTTGGGCAACATCGGCCAGCGCTCGGCCGACGCCTCGGCCGGTGTTTGGAACTCGATCGACGGGGGCAACTCGTGGTCCCTCGTCACCGGCGGCGACAACCCGCTCGTCCCCAACAACACAGTTCCGACCGGTACTAACGTCGGGCGAGTCACCATCGCGCAGGGGAACGGCCGCGTCGGCGACGAGCGGTTCACGTACGTCCTGATGTCCAACCCGCCCACGGGAACTCCTGACCAGCCGTTCGACCAGGGCAACTACATGGGGCTGTACAAGTCCAAGGACGGCCTCCTCAACTTCACGAAGGTGATGTTGAGGCAACCGGCAGCGGGCCACGCTCGGTTCTTCGAAAACTACGACGACATTGAGTTGCTTGGGAACGAAGGCACGAACGTCGGCGCGCTGGTCGTGGACCCGAGCAACGCGAACGTGGTGTACGTCGGCGGCTCGCGCCGGTTCAGCGATCCGGGAAGCCCGCCGCAGCACGCGTTCATCCGGGTCGATACCGGAAACATGCGCGACTCGGATTTCGTGGACCTCATTGATGGTCTCACCAACGACGGCGACGACCGCGACAAGGCCGGCGCGGCCGCCGCGGCTGGTGGCACGTACCCCACGGGCACAGACGCTAGCGGCGCAACGATCGGCGGCGTCGCCTACGAGGGCGAAGGCGTTTACTGGTACGACATCGAGCAGGCGAAGGCGAGCGATTCGACCAACCAGCGCCGGCTCCCTGCCTCGATTCAGCGCCTCGTCTTCGACAGCCAGGGGCGAATCCTCATCGGAACCGAGAACGGCCTGTTCCGCGGCGTCCCGCTCGGCTTCGGCTACGACTTCCGTAGCAGCTTCGCGGGAATCCTGGCGGGCAGCGGCGGCGGGGGCGGCGGCGGTCAAGCGTTCAACCCGCCAGGCATGACGATCACCGACCTGAACGGGAACCTCCAGATCACAGACCTCACCTCGGTCGCGATCGACCCGACCGACCGCAACCGGCTGTACACCGCCGCGTCTGGCGTGGGCACCTCGCTCACGCCGGCCGGCGTGTCCTCGTGGCAGAGCACGGGTCTGACCGGGCCGACGCTCGCCACCGGCGTCAACCTGGGCATCCCGAACGCGTTCCAGGTGTTGGCCGCCAACATCGCCCCGGACGCCCCGGCCGACGCGGTGACGACCCTGTACCGCACCTGGCAGTTCGACGGGCAAGGCTCACTGATCCCGGAGGTGTCCGCGGACGCGGGCGGCACGTTCAGCACGACCGGCTCCGCGGGCATCAGTTCGCAGGACACCTCCAACTTGGCCCCCGTGCTGGCCATCAATTCGGTCAAGTCGTCGGTCACTCAACCCGACGGCTCGACGCAGTTCTTCGACGAACTGCTGTTCGGCACCGACAAGGTGTACCTGACCCGCACGGGCGGCAACCTGTGGACCGAGATCGGCCGGAACCTGGGCACCGGGTTCGTGTCCGCGCTCGCGTTCTCGCCCAACTCGGGCGAGTACTTCGCCGGGACGAACGAGACCCGGGTGTTTATCAAGACCGCGACCGGGGCCGGGTTCGCCGACATCACCGGGACCGGACCGGGCAGCTTGACCGCACTGACCGGCGGGCTGCTCAACGGCGGCGGAATCAACGGGATCACCGTCGACCCCACGAACGCGAACTCGGTCTACGTCATGGTCGGAACGCCTAACGGCAGCGCGAGCGTGTTCCGCGCCGCCCTGACCCGCAACACGGTGACCGGCGCGGTCACCGCAACGTGGACCGCAGTGACGGGCGGGCTGCCGCTGGCGGCCTCGTACAAGATGGTCATCGACCGCCGGGCCAGTACGGGTGCTCCGACCGGCCGGTTCTATGTCGGCACCGACCGCGGCGTGTACACCTCCACCAACGGCACCACCTGGTCCGAACTGGGCAAGGGCCTGCCGGCCGCGCCGGTGGTTGATCTCCAGTTCAACCCGAACCTCGAGGTGCTCGCGGCGGCGACCCAGGGCCGCGGCGTGTTCACCCTCTCGACCGCGCGCTCCGGCCCGGCCGTCGTCAGCGTCACCCCGACCACCCCGGTCGATAACGGGCCGCTGACCCAGGTGAACGTCACCTTCAACACCCCGGTCGACCCGCGGACCTTCAACGCCGACCAGAACAACGCGCCCCGCACGGTACTCGCGCTCATCGCTCTCACCAGCCTGGACGTGGCCGACACGCGCACGGCCGAACTGGTCTCGACGTACCTGAACCGGCAGGCGACCAGTACCGACGTGATCAGCGCCCGGTCGACGTGGTTCTTCACCAACCCCAACGGCTCGATCGTCCAGGTCGCCGACGCGGCCCTCGCCGGCGTGCTGACCAACAGCACCCGCGCGGACGGCGAACTGCGGCTCACGGCGCAACTCGTCGCCACGGCTGAGTACTTCACCTCCGTGGCCGGGGCGCTGTCGATCGACGGTTCGCTCCCGCCGGGCGAAGTGTCCAACCGGAAGTGGCTCGAGTCCGTCTGGCTCGACCTGCTCGGCCGCACGTCGGGGATGACGACGACGATGACGACGGGGGACGACGACCCCGTGGCGACCGGCTTCCTGGCCCAGTTGCAAGCCGGGACCGCATCGCGCTTCGACATCGCGCTCCAGATCACCGGCGTCAACCGCGTCACCAGCGCGGACCCGGACAGCACCTACGGCCCCCTCAACCTGATCTCGAAGGAGTTCCACACCAACCTCGTGGCCTCCCTGTTCAACAAGTTCCTCGGCCGCAACTACCCCGCGACCGGGGCCACCAACACCGAGATCACCACGCACGTGACCACGCTCCAGAACCGCGGCCTGTTGCGGAACGTGAACGCCCGCATCATCTCGACCACTGAAGCGTACGGGAAGCTCGGCAACGACTTGGGCCTGCCGGTCGGCACCGAGGCGACCGCGATCGTGTTCGGCAACTTCACCGGCCGGACCGTGAGCGCGGACAACGGCACCGGCGAGACCCGCACCGACGTGCCGGTACTCGACATGGCCGTCGCGACCAACGGGAACCGCGTCCTGGTGTACCAGGGCAAGGTCGGGGGCGGGTTCGCCACCACCCCGGCACTGAACCTCACGCTACCGACGGGCGCGAACCCGGCCGACCTGCTCGTCGCGGACCTCAACAACGACACGATGCTCGACCTCGCGGTCGCCAACTCCGGGCTGACATCGGCCGGCACGAACTCGGTCAGCGTGTTCACCAACAACCGCGCCGCGATCGGTCAACTGAGCTTCGGGACCATCTCCAACCTCAACGGCGGTGAGAACCCGATCGCGATTGCCGCGGCCGACTACGATGGCGACGCGATCCTCGACCTGCTCACCACCGGCCGGACGACGGTCACGAACAACTACAACGTGAACGTGCGCCTCGGCACCGGCGGCGGGGCCTTCGCGGCCCCGGTCGCGATCAAGATCGGTGACACGACCCCGACCGCGGCCGAACTGTCGGCCCCGACCGACCTGGCCGTGGCGCACGTGTCCGGCTCCGCCCTCCCGGAACTGATCGTCTCCGGCGACAACGGCCTCGTGGTGTACAACAACACGACCACCACGCCGGGCACACTGACCGGTTCGCTATCGGCCGCACGACTGACCAGCACCCCGACGACCTCGGTGGCCGTCGGCAACCTGGACGTCGACGACACGGACAACGACATCATCGCCTCCTCCGACAACGCCTCGGGCGAAGTGCTCGTGTTCCGCAACGACAGCGGCGCGTTCGTCGCGGGGGGCAAGTCGATCGTCCCGGCGGGCATCAACCCGCGGTCGGCCAAGCTCGCCGACATGAACGGCGACGGCAAACTGGACGTGGTCGTCGTGAACAACGCGCTCGTCGGCAGTGCGTTCTCGGTCCTCTATAATACGACCGTCGACGCCCCGAGCGCCTTGGACGCGATCACGTTCCAGACCCCGTTCGTGTACCCGGTCACCGGAAGCCGCCCGTCGGTGCTCGCGCTGGGCGACACGAACCAGGACGGGATCGTAGACGCCGCGTTCGGGTACGAGAACAGCGAGTTCGTGTCGCAGTACGTCGGTGCCCAACAGGGGCTGATGAAGGTCGCATCCGACCTGAACTGGCTGGACTGGATCTTCCGCAGTCAGGCCGGGCGGCCGTACACGCTGACCGAGCGCACCTCGTTCGTACTGGTGCTCGCCAAGAACGCGCAAGCGTACCTGAACGGGCCCGACGGCATCTACGCGCCGCTGTCGATTACCCCGACCGACAGCACGAACATGACGTACACGCTCACGTTCGCGCCGCGCCTGTACGACTCCCAGTACCGCCTGTTCATCAGCCCGAACATTCAGGGCATCAACCTCAAGGACTTCATCGACCTGGACGGCACGTACCTGAACACCGGCAACCCGATGAACCAGGACCGGGACGCGGTCAACGGCGAGGTGCCCCAGGACCCGTTCCCCTACAACGCGGCCCCCGGCGACCGGTTCTCCACGTTCCTCGCGGTGAACAATAACGATTCCGGGCGGTTCATCTCGGCCCTGTACGAGGACTTCCAGGGCACCACCGCGACCAACGGGCGCGAACCGGACAACACCGGGTTCATCGGCCTCGTGAACCCGCTCGAGACGGCACGGCTCGCGGCCCTCACCGCCGCCGCCGCCCAACTGGTCGGGACGGACGAGGAGGTGGACAACCTCATCAACCAGACGTTCCAGCGGTATCTGCGCCGGGCCGCGGCCGGCGATCTCGTCGCCACGCGGACCGCGATCCAGAACGGATCGCTCTCGTTCCGCCAACTCGTGGTCAACCTGACGTCGGGCGCGGAGTACTACGCCGCGGCCTACGGCGGGAACAGCAGCGACGCGCAGTGGATCACAGCCCTGTACCGCGACGTGCTGCCCGGGTCCACCGCCCCGGCCTACACCGGTACGCCAGCGAACCAGGCCCGCCGCGCGCAAATCGCCAACTCGCTCGTGTTCGGCGACGCGGCGATCCAGCGCACGGTCTCCGAGTACTTCCTGCGGATTCTCGGCCGCACCCCGATCGTCAACACGGCCGACGCACAACTGAACGAGTTCGTGAGCTACTTCGGCAACATCTTCACGCAGCAACTGTTCAACTTCACCGCCCTCCTGAAGTCCGCGCCCGCCGCGGGCCAACAGACCGGCGACCAGAAGGTGATCCGCGCGCTGATCTCGTCGCAGGAGTACCTGCGGCTCAACGGCAACAGCAACTTCGAGTGGCTCCGCAGCATCTACGACGAAGTGCTGGGTCGCGCACCGGCGGCCCCGATCGACACCAGCACGGCAACCGGCACCGAGTTCAACACCGCGCTCAACGGGTTGTTGAACCAGGCGGCGTACACGACGGCCCGGGAGACGGCGCTGGGCACGATCATCGGCAACCGGGAGGCCCGCGACAGGTTCTACACGGACTACTACCTCCAACTGCTGAGCCGCACGCCGTCCGCGGCCGAGTTGAACGCCCAAGAGGTCTTCTACCAGGCCAACGGACAGCGGCTCGAGGCGGTGCTGGGGAACATCGTGAAGACCAACGAGTACTCAGCCCTCAGCGGGCCGGGCGCGTCGAACCTACAGTGGCTGGAGAACATATACCAAGCGTTCCTCGGTCGCGGGACCAACAGCGACGCGACCTCGATGGCTCAACTCGCGACCCTCAACGCGAACTCCGGGTCCGACGCGGCACTCTCGAGCGCCCGCTACAACGTCGCGCGGCAGGTGCTCGGCACCACCGAGTACCGGCAGCGGCTGCTCAGCAACGCCTCGAACCCGCTGGGCTTCTTCAACAAGTACCTGGGTCGCGCCGCGACCGGTCCCGAGCTGACGACTTTCCTCACCTCGTTCACCAACGGGGCGCGACAGGAAGACGTGCTGATCGCGCTGCTCAAGGGCGCGGAGTACTACCGGCTCCAGTGATGTCCGGTCCGTTCAACGACGCGGGCCGGCACACCCGGACAGGTGTGCCGGCCCGCGTCATTTCTGCGTTCCCAACCGCGGACCGCGCGCTACGAACCGCATCTCGGGGCGAGGCGCACGCGCAGCAGCAGGTACACGCCGACGATCCCCGCGACGAACAGCGCGAACCCGGCTTTGCCGCTCGCGTCCGGGCGCGCGGCGTAAACGATCCGCGTCGGCCGCTCGACCGGGATTTGTGCGGGGTCGTGGACGAACGTCACATCGGAGTCGCCGGCCCGCGGCGACGACGTATCCTCGAACTCCGTGAGCCACATGGTTTCTGTCGGCTGAAAGCCCGGCACCTTCAGCAGCGGGGTGATCGCGTTCGCGGCCCCCGCGGGCAGCTTCCCGGCCCAGGCGACCTTGCCCGGCCACTCCGCCGCGCCGAGTTTCCCCGCCATCTTCCGCTCGGCCAACACGAAGACGCGCAGCAGTCGCTTGGTCTGGGCTTCACGCAGGTCGTCCGGTTCGCTGTAGGGAAAGAACGGGGCGTCGGTAGTGAAGCTCATTCGCACCGCGCTCGATCCCACCGCGACCGACGCGGGCGCGTCCGGAACGCGGGCGATCTTGAATGCGGTGACGATCCAGCCCTTCTCGACGTAGGGCTTGAGCCACCGCGCGAGTGCCGGCCGCACCTCGTACCCGCGCTCGTTCAGCCACGCGGTCAGCGCGACGGGATCGTTCGCCTTGAGCACCTTCGCGTCGTACCCGGCGACGTGCTTCTCTTCCAGCACCTCGACTGTTTGCGCCGCGCCGGGCACGGACGACATGCCGCCGCACCCGAGGCGGCACCCGCCACCCTCGGACCGCTTCCGCGTCTCGGTCTTGGGCGCGGTGACCTTCGCGAGTTCGTCGAACGCCTTGTCGTCGACCTCGGCCAGCACGGGTCGTGTGGGAGTGGGCACGAGGAACCCGAAGTCTTCGACCTTCGCGCCCGCGCCCGCACTCGCACTCGCATTGAAGGCCGCGCGGCGGATGAAGTGTTGCGTTTTTGTGGCGGCGTCCCAAACGATGATTGCGCTCTCGGACGCGATCTCGACGGTCACGTTCCGCGGCGGCGCGGGTGCACATGCCTCCGACGGTGAGGGTACGGCGAGCAAACTGCTCGCGAGGAGAGCGAACCCGATTCCGCGTACGCGATGTGACATGGCACGATCCCTCTCGAAGCGCCGCCGGTCCCGTGCCGGCAGACTCCCGCAGTGTACGCGAGCGGTGCGCCAAAAAGAAACGGCTCAGGCGTGAGCCTGAGCCGTTTGCGCGTCGAGTGCCGAGGAGAGGACTTGAACCTCCACGCCCTTGCGAGCGCTAGAACCTGAATCTAGTGCGTCTGCCAAGTCCGCCACCTCGGCAACGGTCTTCCGTGTATCTTAATGCCCGCGGGTAGAACGTCAAGCGATTCGCTCGCCTTGTGGGGACACGGCATGAACGCCCGATACGTCTGCACGCTCCTAGCGCTCGCGGTAGTCACACCGGTTCGCGCGGCCGACGGGCCGAATCGCCCGAACGTCCTGTTCATCATGGCCGACGACCTGCGCCCCGAACTGGGTTGCTACGGCTCCGCCGCCAAGACCCCGAACCTGGACGCGCTCGCAGCCCGCGGGGTGCGGTTCGACAGCGCCTACTGTCAGCAGGCGCTGTGCAACCCGTCGCGGTCGTCGCTGCTCACCGGCCAGCGCCCGGACACGCTCCGGCTGTGGTCCAACGGCACCCACTTCCGGGACAAGAACCCGGACGTGAAGACCCTGCCGCAGTGGTTCAAGGACAAGGGCTACGACACCCGTTGCGTGGGCAAAATCTTCCACAACTGGCACACGAAGGAGAAAGGCGACCGGAAATCGTGGAGCGCCGACGAGTTCCTCCACTACGCCAACCACGGCGACGACGTGCCCGAGGTGAAGGGCGAGGTGCCCAAGAACCACGCGCGCGACCTCGGCCGCGACTACGGCAAGGTGCCGCTGTGCGAGCGCCGCGACGTGCCCGACGAGGCGTACTACGACGGCCGTGTCGCGGCCGAGGCCGTGCGCGTGATGGGCGCGGTGAAGGACAAGCCGTTCTTCCTCGCGGTCGGGTTCTGGAAGCCGCACGCGCCGTTCAACGCGCCAAAGAAGTACTGGGACATGTACGACCCGGCGAAGCTGCCGAAGCTGGCCGCTCCCGAGCGCCCGAAGGGCGCACCAGCGGTCGCCTTCCACGACGGCCGCGAAATCCTAGGGCTGCCGCCGAAGCAGATCGCTCCGACCGCGGAGCAGGTCGCGGAGATGCGCCACGGTTATTTCGCCAACATCAGCTACATGGACGCGCAAGTCGGCAAGGTGCTGAAGGCGCTCGACGACAACGAACTGACCGAGAGCACGGTCGTGGTGTTCCGCTCGGACCACGGCTACCACATCGGCGAGTTCGGGCTGTGGGGAAAAACGTCGTGCTTCGAGTTCGACGCCCGCGTGCCGCTGATCGTCGCCCGGCCCGACAGCAAGGGGACGCGGGGCACGGTCGCGCGCGGGATCGTCGAGCTGATCGACGTGTTCCCGACCCTGTGCAGCGTGTGCGGAATTGACCTGCCTCCCGATATCGACGGCGGGAACTTTCGCACCGTGCTGGCGGACCCGCGGCGCAACATCCGGCACACGGCGTTCACGCAGCACCCGCGCCCGGCGTACTTCGATCGCACGGAAAAGGGCGTGCCGGAGGCGATGGGCTACAGCGTGCGGACGCGCACCTTCCGCTACACCGAGTGGCGCGACTGGGCCACCGGGAAGCTGCTGAGTGCCGAACTGTACGACGCCACCGTGCCCGCGGAGAAGGCCCGCAACCTGATCGACGAAACGAAAGAGACGGACGAGTTGAAAGCCGTGCGGAGCGCGCTGCACGACCGGTTCCGGTTGAAATGACCGGGCGCGAGAGAATCCTCTTGTCTGAGCGCTCGCGGGCGGGCATTCTATAGTTGCCTGCCCCGCCGCCCGCGTCCCGCCGCACGGACCGCAACGGTCCCCGCTTTAGTCGAGGTTGCCCATGCTCACGATCAGCGACCCGCGCCCAGTGCGCCACTGCCAGGGGTCGTCGCGCCGCGAGTTCCTCCGCGTCGGCAGCCTTGCGCTGTTCGGCGGCCTCGGCCTGCCGCAACTCATGGCGGCGAAGGCAAGGGCCGCGGCCGAAGGGCGGACGTGGAAGGATAAATCCGTCGTGCTGCTGTTCCTGCAAGGCGGGCCGTCGCACATCGAGTTCTTCGACCCCAAGATGACCGCGCCGCCGGAGATTCGCAGCATCACCGGCGAAGTGCAGACCAAGCTCCCCGGTATCACCTTCGGCGGCTCGTTCCAGAAACTGTCGCAGATGACCGACAAGATCAGCGTGCTGCGGTCGTATGCGTCGATGAACGCCGGCCACACGTACCTGTCCGTGACCAGCGGCGAGAACCAGTTGAAGGCCGCTATGGGCGCGCTGTACGCGCGCGTGGTCGGCACGAACAACGCCCGCACCGGGATGCCGACGAACTGCCTCGTGCTGCCCGAAGCCGTGGACCCGAAGCTCAAGCTCGGCGGCAACTTCGAGACCGGCGCGCTGCCCACGCTCACCAGCCCCGGCGACCTCGGCCCGTCCTACGCCGCGTTCGACCCCAGCGGCGGCGACAACCTGCGCAAGAATCTCGAACTCAAGATTTCCACTGAGCGGTTCGAAGACCGCCGCAAGCTGCTCGCCGGCTTCGACACCGTGCGCCGCGACCTCGACGCCACCGGCGCGATGGAGGGCGCGACCAAGTTCCAGCAGCAGGCGTTCGACGTGATCGCTCGCGGCGTCAGCGAGGCGTTCGACATCTCGAAGGAAGACCCCAAGACCGTCGAGAAGTACGACACCAGCGGCCTGTTCAAACTCGCGGACATTACGAAGTGGTACGACATGAAGCGCGGCACCAACCTGCTGGGCAAGCAGATGCTACTCGCCCGCCGGCTGTGCGAGGCCGGGGCCGGGTTCGTGACCGTGTCCGACTGCGGTTGGGACATGCACGCGAACAGCAACAGCCCGAAGCAGATGGCGCTCCTCGACCCAATGGCCCGGCAGGTGGATCACGCGGTCGCGGCGTTCATCGAAGACCTCCACGAGCGCGGCCTCGAAGACAAGATTCTCCTCGCGGTGACGGGCGAGATGGGCCGCACCCCACGGCGCAACAAGGACGGGGGCCGCGACCACTACGCCAACCTGACCTCGCTGCTGCTCGCCGGCGGCGGCCTCAAGATGGGCCAAGTGATCGGCCAGTCGGACAAGACCGCGTCGCAGCCCACGACCGAGCGCTACACGCCCAAGCACCTGCTGGCGACGATCATGGGCACGGTCCTCGACCTGCCCGAAGTGCGGCTGAAGCCCGGCCTCGGCCGCGTCGGGAACGTCCTGACCGAAGGCGACCCGATCCCCGGCCTGCTGTAATCGTGGCCCGTGCCGAACCTCGGCGCGGCCTCGTCGAAGTACCCCCTCGACAGCCGCCCGCGGGCCGCGTTACACTGCACGTCTCGTTCGTGCCGCGAACCGCACTCGGCTCTCGCGTAGCCGAAGCCGGGGTTCGCGGCCTCTCTCCCCGAGGTTCGCCATGAACCACAGCGCCAAGAAGCGGCTCCACGAGCAGGCCCGCAAGCAGCACAAGCAGGAGATGAAGGCCCACGCACGCGACGCGGCGCGCCGCGGCCCCTCCAAACTGCCGATGATCTTCCTGTTCCTCGGCATCCTGGTCATCATCGGCAGCGTCGTCGTGCTGTCGATGCGCTAGGCGCGCCGGTCGAGCCAGGCCGTCACGTCGCCGAGCCACGGGTGGTCGTCGCCCTCGAACTCCAGCGTGTGGTGCGTGCCGGGGTACGTCACCGCGTCGCGCGGGCCGGGGAACCGCGCGACGAACGCGGCCGTGCGCGCGTTGTCGATGATCCGGTCGTGTTCCGCCAGCGCGAGGAACGTGGGCACCGTCACACGCTTCGCGGCCCGCTTCAGGTAGATGTCGAGCGAGAAGCTGCTGAACAGGAACCGCGACGTGGCCGTGCGCAGGCCGTGCGGTTCGGTGTCGATGAACTGCTGCCACGCGCCGGACCCGGTGAACAGCTCCGGTTCGTTAAGCGGGATTGGGAAGAACTTCCACGGCCGGAACACGCGCGCCACCGCGATCCGCGCCCGTTGCGGCAGCGGCGGCGCGACCTTCGGCACCAGCCCCGGACACAGCAGCACGAGGCCGTCCACGAGGTTCGGCTTGCGGTACGGCAGCCCGACCGCGAGCTTGCCGCCCCACGAGATGCCGCACACGAACACCGGCAGGTATCCGCGCTCGGCACGCAAGCCCTGCACGAATTCGCTCACGTCGTCCAGCAAGCGCCGGAAGTCCGGCGTATCGCCACGGTGCGCGGTGTTCAACCCGGCCCCGCGCCGGTCCAGGAAGTGGACGTCGAACCCGGCCGCGGCCAGCGCCGTACACGACCGCGCGTACCAGCCGCCGTGACTGCGGATGCCGTGAACGAACACCAGCCGCGCCCGCGGCACGCCGACCGCGGGGTAGTGGCGCGTGTAGAACCGGTAGCCGTCGGAGGCGGTGAATTGGAGGAGGAACCCCTCCCCCCAGCCCCCTCCCCTGAGCGGGGAGGGGGAGCCAGAGCCTTCGACGGGTAGGCGCGATTCCGACACCCGAAACGGGTCGCGCGAGTACTCCTCCTCCCCGCTCAGGGGAGGGGGCTGGGGGGAGGGGTTCCGCGAGTTACCCAATCAGCACCTCCTTTCGCTTCGTCACCCAGTCCAATCGCGCCGGATCGAGCGCGAAGCCCAACCCGCTACCAACCAGTGCGAGCGCTTTGCCGTTGCGCCGGAACGTCAGGTCGCCGATCGCGAGCGACTCCCACACCAGGTGCCGGTCGTAGCTCCCTTCGAGGTAGCGGATGTCGCACACGCTCGTCGCGAAGTGCCGGCCGGCGGCGCTCAGGATCGCGGTCTCGCCCACCTGACAGCCGAGCTGATAGCCGAGGTTGTGCGCCTTCGCGAACTGCGCCAGCCGCACGCTGGGGATGAACCCGCCGCACTTCGACAGGCGCAGGTTGAACAGGTCGCACCAGCCGCCCTGCACCGCCCGCTCCGCGTCGATCATCCCGCACAGCGATTCGTCCAGCATCACGGGCGTCTTGATCTGCTTGCGTACGTCGGCGAGCGCGGCCACGTCCTCGTGGCGCACCGGCTGCTCGACACTGGTGATGCCGAACGGTTCCAGTTCCGAGACGCGCGCCGCGGCGTCGGCCGGTGCCCAGGCCTCGTTCGCGTCGATGCGCAGGTCGATCTTCTTGCCGAGCCAGCGGCGGATGAGCTTGGTGCGCTTCACGTCGTCCTGGCCGGCGATGCCGACTTTCAGTTTCACCTGCTTGAACCCGGCCAGCCGGTACACGAGCGGGTACACGCGCTTCTTCCACCCGCGCGGGTTGCCGATCACCCCGCTGTACCGCACCTCCGGTACGAAGTGGTACAGGTCCGGGGCGACCAGCTCCGTGACCCGCGTGAGCGGCTCGCCGAACGCGCGGCCGTAGGCGTCGAGCACGGCCAGTTCGAGCGCGCACCGGGCGGCGTTGCCGAGGATGCCGCGGTCGTCGTTGGGTGCGGGCGCGAGCTTCAAGCGTTCGGCGAGGTGAACGGCCGTCACGAAGTCGGCCGCGCCGGGCACGAGCTGCGCGCCCAGGTCCGACCGCTTGAGCAGATCGAGCGTAGAGTCGATGGTCTCGCCGGTGACGTAATCGCGCGGCACGCCCTCGCCGTGGCCGGTGCTGCCGTCGGACAGCTTGCACCGCACGACGACGTTGTCCGTCTCGGTGCGCACGTGGCTCGCGTGCGTGACCTTGCGCCGCAGCGCGACGCGAACGTGCCGGGCTTCGAGTTCGACGACTTGCATGAGAAGTGTTGTAGGTGCCGCGGACGAAGCGGCACGGCGCTCAGTGCGTCAGCCCGGTGCTAAACCCCTTCCAGGCGTCACGGGCCATCCACAGGCCCAGGCCCATAAGCAGCACGGCGCTGATCGTCGGCAGGATGCGGACCCAGCCGCTGTCGCGGAAGCTGCGCCGCCCGGCCCGGTGCAACAGCACGACCAACATTCCCACCAGCGCGAGCACGGTCGAGAGGCCGATGCTGAACGCGACCAGCAGCGGCAGCGCGAACGCCAACTTCCCGGCCGACACCGCCAGCATCAGCAGCAGCACGGCGTCCACACACGGGATCGCGCCCGCGCCGATGCCGAGCAGCACGACGCGCACCCAGCTCATCGGCTGCTTCGACGGAACCAGCGGCACGGCGTCGGGGGCGACCGCGGGCGGCTCGTCGCGCACGGGCACGCGGCATTCCGGTGTAGTCGGGGCCGCGCTGTGGTTGCCGCACATGTCCTTGCAGCCGCCGAACAGGTGGACGTGATCGACGCGGCCCTGGAGCCGGCGCATGAACAGCCACATGCCGACGACCATGACCAGCAGCCCGCCGATCAGCCCCAGCCAGTGCTGCGCGTCTTGCGGGACGCTTTCCTTGTACCGCAGGTAGAAGAACCCGGCGATGAGGATGACGCTGCCGGTGTGCGCGAACGTGGTGCTCAGGCCGAGGAGGATCGCCTGCCGGAGCGTGCCCTGTTCGCCGATCAGGAACGCCGCGGCGACGCTCTTGCCGTGGCCGGGAGCAAAGGCGTGGAACGCCCCGAACACGGCCGCGAGGAGCAGAAGCACCCCGGTGCCGTAGTTGGTGTCGAACAGCGCCTTCGGCCCGCGCGCGAGGAGCGCGCGGAAGAAGCTCTGTTTCGGCTTCTCCTCCTCGACAACGACAACCTCGGTCGCGGGAGGCGGCACGGGTGGTTCTCCGGGCGAAGCCGCGAGCGGCGGCAGGGACGGCGCGGTGAACACCGCGGACGCCTGCCGCGCGCGCTTGGCGTCGCCGGGCTTGTACTGCGTCGGGTCTTTGCGCCACAGGTCGCGCGAGTCGATGGAGTCGCTGACCTTCAACACCCGTTTCTCGTCCTTCCACTCATCTTCCAGCATCGTGACCGAAACCGCGCCGAGCAGGTCCTCGAAGTTCCCGTCCTCGAACGCGAACTGGTTCTCCGGCCCGCCGCCGCTGACGCGCATCGGGGCCTCGAACACGAACCGCAGTTTGGCGTGGTCGCGGTCCTGTTCGACGACCATCTTGGTCGGCCGCAGGCCGAGCTTCTGGCCGTTCAGCTTCGCGTCGAGTTTGGCCGCGATCAGCGGCCCCATCTTCTCGCAGTACGCGACCTTGAGCTTCGACTCCTTCCCGCCCATCGCCTGAATCTCTTCGGCCGTGAACAGCTTCTGGCTGTCGATGAAGATGGTCCAGAAGCTGACCAGCAGGACGTACCGCACCTCCACCTTCTGCGGGTGCAGGCGCACGTCGATGTCGCGGTCGTAGCGGAAATTGGGCAGCGGGTGCGCGCGGGCCGCGGGCGCGGCAAGCGCGACCAGCAGAAGGGTGAGGAGGGTGCGAAGGCGCATGGTGATATTAGACCATATCGAGGCCAACAAGCTACAGAGTTAGCCGCGAGCCGCAGGCGAGCGCG
>SXHE01000297.1 GCA_005773755.1 Planctomycetia bacterium | reverse complement strand
GTGGCTGGCCGCGGCGGTCGCCTCCGGGCTGGGGTTCCTCACGAAAGGGCCGATCTCCGAGGTGCTGCTGTTCGTGCCCCTGTGGGCGTTCAGCATCTTGACGAACGGCCGGTATCAGCCGGCCGGTGAGGGCATCGCGCCACAAACCGCGCCGACCTCTCACCGGCCGGCTGATACCGGCCGTTCGCCGGCGCGCGTGCCCCTGTACTGGTACGTCGCGTTCTTCGCCGTCGTCGTTGCCGTCAACTTGCCCTGGTACATCGCGATCTATCTGCGCGAGCCGCAGTTCCTGAAGTACTTCTTCTGGGAACACAACGTCATGCGGTTCCTGCAACCGTTCGACCACCTCCAGCCGATCTGGTACTACGTCCCGATCCTCGTGGCGGGCCTGCTGCCGGCGACCGTGCTCCTCGCGGTGTACGCCGTCAAGCTGCTGCGCGGGTCGTGCGACGCGGACGCGCGGCCGTCGCCGGCGGGCGGGTTCTGGCTGCTGGCCGGCGGGTGGTGTGTCTTCTTCTTCAGTTGCTCCGGCAGCAAGCTCCCCACTTACGTTCTGCCGGCGTACCCGTTCCTGTGCCTGGCGGTGGGCGAGTTCGTCGCGCGCACGCGGTGGAACGTGGCGGTGCGCACGCGCCTGCTCGTGGGAAGCGCCGCGGCGCTGATGGTGGCGTCGCACTACGTCTTCATGCCGTGGTACGCGCAGGAGCGGTCGCCGGTCGGCCGCCCGGAACTGGTCGAGCGGTTCGTGAACGATCCCGATGTGGCCGTGGTGTGCTTCCCGCGGAACTGCGACTCGGTCGCGTTCTATCACGACCGCGCGGACATGAAGAACGTCCGCACCAAGAGCGTGAACCAACTGATGATGGACTGCCACCACCGCCCGCGCACAGTGATCCTGTTCACCCACCGCGACTCGTTCACCGGGTTCAAGAACACGCTTCCCCCGAGCCTGTCGATTGTCGAGAGCGCGACACTGAAGCGCAAGGGCAAAGGCTCGCTACTGGACAAGCTCGCCGGCGCGACCCCGTGGGGCCTTTGCGACGTGGCCGTGGTCGTGCCCCTCCACCATGTACCGCCCGTTGGGGACGGCGCGGAGTAAGAATGGCCCGCTGATCGCGCAGAGAAGACGCAGATGAAATCCAGATCAAGGCAGATGACAGGGTTTGAAAACTCTTGCTTCTTGTCTGATCTGGATTTCATCTGCGTCTTCTCTGCGCGATCAGCGGGCCATTCTTACATCGCTCCAGTAGCTGCAAACACGTTGGTCGCGATGCGGAAGATGAAGAAGATCACCATGAGGGCGACCATGCCGTACACCGCGTAGCCGGTGAACTGCGCGGCCAGCTTCAGCTTGCGCTCGGCGTCCTCGCGCATGCGCACCGCGAGCCGCTCCATCACCTCGGACGTGTTACCCGTTTCTTCGCCGGTCATCAGCATCTCGCGGAACTCCGGGGGGAACGGCGCACCGCTCGCCTGAAGTGCCTCGCACAGATCGCCGCCACGCTTCACCACCGCGACCGCCCGTGCCTCGCCCGCCCAGAACGCGGAGTTCGCGGTGGCCCGGAAGCTGTAGTGAAGCGTCTCTTCCGCGCGCAGCCCGGCCTCGCTGCACATCCGCAGCGCGACCGCGAACCGCATCGTCGCGAACGCCAGGAACGCTGGCCCCCAGCCCGGCAGCCACAGGAGCGTGCCCTCCATCCGCGCGCGGAACTTCACGTTGTTCGCGGACAGCTTCAGCACAACAACGATGACGCCGACGAACGCCGCGGCGAACCCCAGGAACATGAGCGCGCCCGCGGTGCCGGTCAGCCCGAAGCCGAGCACGTCCATCTTGCTGCCGAGCATCCCCAATATCCAGATCAGGAACGCGACTACGAAGATCGCGGCAAAGAACTGGATGATCGGGTACGCCATCTGCGAGCGGAAGTTGCGCTGCACGCTCAGGAGCGACTGGTAGTACTCTTCGAGTTCCTGAAAGGCGTCTTCGAGCCGGCCGGTCTGCTCGCCGACCGCGACCAGTTCGAGGAACAGCGGCGGAAACCGGTCGCGGTGCGGTTCGAGCGCGTCGGCCATCGACTCGCCCCGACTCAGCTTCTCCGCGACTTCGCCCGCGAGCGCCCGCAGCGCGCGCGGCCCGGACTTCGATTGCTGCTTGAAGATTTTCACCGGCCCCAGCCCGGCGCTGAGGCTGTACCGCAGCGCGCGGCACCACGCCACTAGCGCCGGCAGCGGACACTTCGAGGAAGAAAAGAGCATCGGGTTTCGGGTGGGTCGGGGATCGGGTATCGTGAAGACGACTCGCGCCGCCGCTCATTCCGATATACCCGATGCCGGACGAACCCGACATAGCCGACGCCCCTTATCGCGAGGGAATCGCCCTGTTCAACCGCGGCGAGTTCTTCGAGGCGCACGAGGTGTGGGAAGACGTGTGGAACGAGTGCGCGTCGGCCGAGCGGCGGTTCTTTCAGGCGCTGATCCAGGCCGCGGTGTCGGCGCACCACCGCGCGCGGGGCAACATGGCCGGGGCGACGCGGCTCTACCACTCGGGGCGGAAGTACATGGAGCCGTTCGGCCCGGTGTACCGTGGGTTGGCGGTCGGCCCGTTCTGGGACGCAATGGCCGCTCACCTCGCCGGCGGCCCCGCGCCCACAATCGTTACCGGGGACGCCCCGCCCGCGGCACGTTGAGCTAGACGCGGACGCCCGATCATCGCACAATCACCCCATTCGCGAACCCGACGACGACCAGGGGGCGGTGGTGAAGAAGCACGCGGTGAAGTGGCTCGTTCCGTTCCTCAAATACGGCATCGGGTTCGGCCTGCTCGCGTTCGTCATCTCCAAGTACTGGGACCCGAAGACGAACCCCGACACCGGGGCCGTCACGCCCGGCATCGGGCAACTGCTGCAAGGCCCCATCGCGTTCGAGTGGCTCGCGGTCGCGGCCCTGCTCATGGCGTCCGCCGCGGCCCTGCAAATCTACCGCTGGTACCTGCTCGTCCGCGCGCTCGACCTACCGTTCTCGGTGCGCAACGCCTACCGGCTCAGCTTGGTGGGCATCTTCTACAACACGTTCATCCCCGGTTCCGTCGGCGGCGACCTCGTCAAAGCGTACTTCATCGCCCACGCGCACCCGGAACGCAAGACGCGGGCCGTCGCGTCGGTCATCGCCGACCGCGCGCTCGGTCTGTTCGGCCTGATCCTGTTCGTGGCGGTGCTCGGCGGCATCGCCTGGGCCGCGGGCGACGAGCGCATCACCGCCAACGACGACCTCCAGAAGATCGTGCGGATCATGGCCGTCGTCGCCGGCAGCGGCGGGCTTGTGTTCCTGATGCTGGGCCTCGTGCTGCACCGGGCCGACATCTTCGCCGCGCGGCTGAAGAAGATCCCGAAGTTGGGGAACTCGCTGGCCGAAATGTGGTACGCGGTGGTCGAGTACCGGAAGCGCATGAAGGTGGTGCTGATCGGCGTCGTGCTGTCGGCGGCGTCGCACTTCGGGCTGGTGTTCGCGTTCCACTGCGCGTCGCGCGTGTTCCCGCCGGCGAACCCGGCCACCGAACTCGCGACCCTGTCCGAACACATGGTCATCGCGCCGATCGGGTTCATCGCGCAGGCGGTGCCGATCACCCCCGGCGGGGTGGGCGTGGCCGAGGGCGTGTTCGCGTGGCTGTACAAGCTGTCGGGCCGCCCCGAAACGCGCGGCATCATCGCCCGACTGTCGCTCCGGTTGGTGGAATGGCTCATCGCCCTGAGTGGCTACATCGTGTACTTGCGGATGCGGTCCGAGGTGCGCGAGATCCAGCACGAGATGGAAGAAGACGAGCAGAAGAAAGAGCCAGAGGAGCAGAAGAAGGACAGTTAGGCGCGAACCACCGGCGAGCGCGGCGCAATAAACAAACCGCCCGGGCGACTGGCAGCCTCTCCCCTCTGCCAGTGCCCGAGCGGTTGTATTCGCAGTACCTTCCAACTGAACGACCGGCCGAACCGCCTCTCCCCTCGATTCGACAGCCCGTTCAGTGTCAGGCTTGCTGAGATGAGGTAAAGCAGGGGCGATGCCAATCGCCGCGAAAATCGGATCTCGCCGGCGTCGTTCGGCGTAACTCCATTGAAATCAAGCGTTTGACTCGTCCAGGCGTGAGCCGGCACGTCGCGCAGATTCTTCACATTCCGCCGCGGTTGCTGAGGTCGCGGGCACGCGACGCCCCCGCGCTGCTGCGCCTTGTGACATTTCCTACAAGCCCTAACAGTGTCGTTGACGCCGCGCGCGTGCCGACCGTACCATTCTGTCAGATAGGCCGCGAGACGCAGGTTCGGGAGCACACATGGCAACGGACGTTCGGCTAAAGGAAGAGTTGCCCGCGATCACGGACCAACTCGTCGAGACGTACACCGAGTGCAGTCGGCTGAACCACCTCGCGCACGAACCACTGCCCAACCGCGACGCGGTGGCCGACATCGTGGGCGACCTGTACGAGGTGCTGTTCCCGGGTTACGGCCGGCGGCAGAACCTGCACATCGGGAACATCGGGTACTACGTCGGCAGCCTCGTGGACGCGCTGCACGACAAGCTGACGACGCAGATCGCCCGCGGGCTGCGCCACGAGTTGTGCCACGAAAGCCCGCACGCGGACTGCGAGAAGATGGCCCAGCCGAAGGCGGTGGAACTGCTCCGCCGGTTGCCGGAGGTGCGCAAGACGCTCGAACTCGACGTGGAGGCGGCGTTTCGCGGCGACCCGGCGGCGCGCAGCCACCACGAGATCATCTTCTGCTACCCCGGCCTCGAAGCGATCACGGTGTACCGCGTCGCCCACGAGCTGCACGGCCTGGGCGTGCCGTTCATCCCGCGCATGATGACCGAACTGGCGCACGCCAAGACCGGCATCGACATCCACCCCGGCGCGCGGATCGGACCGGGCTTCTTCCTCGACCACGGCACGGGCGTCGTCATCGGCGAAACCACGGACATCGGCCGCGGGGTGAAGCTGTACCAGGGCGTGACGCTCGGCGCGCTCAGCTTCACAAAGGACGACGAGGGCGGGCTGGTTCGTGGCGCGTACAAGCGCCACCCGACGCTCGAAGACGGCGTGGTGGTGTACGCGAACGCCACCATCCTCGGCGGCCAGACGGTGATCGGCACGCGCGCGGTCGTCGGCTCCAACGTCTGGCTGACGGAGAGCGTGCCCCCGGACACGACCGTGGTACTCGAAAAGCCCAAACTGCGCCTTAAGGGCGCAAAACCTGTCGAGTCGCCGCTGATCTACGAGATTTGACGTTGAAGCCGTTCGCGGCTTCGCGAGCGCGGCTACCAGCAACGGAGGTGAGCATGTCCACCGTACCACAGAGCACCACCGCGAAGGCGCGCATGACCGCGGACGAGTTCTGGGAGTTCGTACACCGCCCGGAGAACCACGACCGCGACTTCGATCTCATCCGCGGGGAGGTGTTTGAAGTGCCGCGACCAACCAAACCCCACGGGCGCGTCTGCATTCGAATCGCCATGCTCATCGAGCAGTACGCCGAGCGCGTCGGCAAAGGGTACACGGTCAGCAACGATTCGGGCGTCGTTCTCGGTGCGCGCTCCGAATCCGTGGTCGGCCCGGATGTGGCGTACTTCACGGACGCGCAGACCTTCGCGGACCTGCACCCGAAATGGGGCGACGTGCCCCCGCTTCTGGCGGTCGAAGTTTCGTCGCCGACCGACCGCCCCGGGCGCGTGAACGCGAAGATTCGCGAGTACCTCACCAACGGCGTGAAGATCGTCTGGCAGGTGGATTACGAGGAGCGCAACGTGACCGTCTACCGCCCGAAGCAGGATATCGAAGTCATCGGCGAGGGCGGCGAACTGACCGGCGGCGACGACCTGCCGGGTCTGTCGATCAAGGTGGCCGACATCTTCAAGTTGCCCGGCGACCGCCCCGCCGCGCCGGGCGCGTGAGCAACTCGCGCGAAAGGCGGTCAGACCTTTCGCGCGTTTTATTAGATTTCCCCACTAGGCGCAACGCGAATCGGCGTTACACTTCCGCTAGATCGCACTTCCGCTAGATCGCACTTCCGCTACGTCTTTACGATTAGGTGTTACGCAGTCCGGGGTCTTGGAAAGCCGATTCGCGGTCGGGCCAAGTAGGTCCGGACCGCGTCCCGAATGATGGCGGTTTTGGCCTCCACCCAACTGATCCCTTTGGCGAAGCAATGGGCCTCGAATCGCAG